>CAMTFT010000038.1 GCA_947071365.1 uncultured bacterium
ATGTAGCTCCGTCTCGTGGGCTCGGAGATGTGTATAAGAGACAGTTATAATACAAGTCACAGAAAGCAATCCACGGGGACAAGAAGAAAGTGATTGCATGTAAACGAAAAAACAAAAATTTATTGAAGGAGGAAACAACATGAAAGCAAGAAAAGTATTGGCAGGTCTTATGGCAGCAGCTATGGTAGGAAGTGCATTTACCGGCACGGTTATGGCAGAGGAAGCAGAGCTTCTTCCGGGTGGCGGCAGCAATATCCTTTACTGCATTACGCCATCTACATCAAATGTATACTTCAAGACGGTTCAGGACATCGCAACAGCAAAGGGCGAGGAGCTTGGCTATGAAGTGAAGTGCTTCTCTCATGATGATGATGCGGCAGCACAGCTTGAGCTGTTCGAAGCAGCAATTGCAGACGGCGCAGCAGCTATCGTTTGTGACAACGCCGGTGCAGACGCTTCTATCGAGGCAGTTCAGAAGGCATACGATGCAGGGATCCCGACCTTCCTGGTTGACCGTGAGATCAATGAGAGCGGCATCGCAGTAGCACAGCTCGTAGCAGACAACGCACAGGGTGCGGCAGCAATTGCTGAAGCATGGGTTGAGGCCATGAACTACGAAGGTAAGTACGCAGAGCTTCTTGGACTGGAATCCGATACAAACTGCCAGGTACGTTCCGAGAATTTCCACTCTGTAATCGATGAGTATACAGATATGGAAATGGTAGCACAGCAGTCTGCAAACTGGGATCAGACAGAAGCATATGAGAAGACAGAAGCTATCCTTCAGTCAAATCCGGAGATCACAGGTATCATCTGCGGTAACGACACAATGGCATGCGGCGCGATCCAGGCTTGTCTCGATGCAGGACGCGAGGATATCAAGGTAATCGGCGTAGATGGTTCTGACGATGCGGCAGCTTATATCAAAGAAGGACATATGGTTGGTACGGCTCTTCAGCAGATCGCTCTGATCACACAGATGGCAGTAGAGCAGGCAGACGCTTACCTGAAGGGAACTGCTCCGGAAGAAGAGAAGCAGCTCGTTCCGTGTATCGCGATCACAGCAGATAATGTAGAGAACCTGTCAGGCTTTGTATATACAGAGTAAGAAGCGGTCTGAAATGAGGCAAAATTTATAAAAGCAGTTATACAGTATTCATAAATTGAATCAGTAGTCTCATAGGGAGCTGCCCAGGGAATGTTGAGAAAAGGGATACATAGACCTTTCGGGAGCATTTCCGGGCAGCTTTTTTGTTCCCATAAGTATAAAAACGGCAAGGAGAAGATAGATGATGAAGAAAAAATTATCCCTTATTGCTGCGGCTGTATTGCTTGCGGCTTCTCTGACCGGGTGCGGTATTGTGAAGGTGGTTCCGATCGGAGAGGAAGGAACGTATACCGGAAAAGCGGTTTTCGATTCCAGCGCGGAATCCAGCAGTGACTGGAGCGCTGTTGTGGAGGAGATCACAGGCGAAGCACAGGAGCTTGCAGAGCTGATGAAGGGAGACGGAATCGGAAGTGACGTGGCAGCGGTGACGGGCAAGGCAAAGATCGTAGAGTTTAATACGGAAACACCGAAACATTTTCTGCTGCTTGAGCCGGAGGGCTGTGAGGGCAGCACGGAGTTTAAAATGCAGGCAGGCGGAGTATATTCCGGTACGGCGGTACGGGACGTACAGACGTTGAAAAGTTTTGAAGATTTTACGAACCAGACCGATTGGTCCCAGTATGGAAAAGCATTAAATAAGGAAGTAGATGCACAGGTGGTAGCTCCGCTGGCGCTGGATGAGAGCGTTGCCGGCAAGACAGTGACCTTTGTGGGGGCGGCTGTGGCTTCCGGTGATACGGTAACGATTACGCCGGTGTCATTAACAATTGAATAAAGAGGAGGAGCATTATGTTTGATAATCCAAATGTTGTTCTCCATTGCGAAAAGATCGATAA
Source organism: uncultured bacterium (assembly GCA_947071365.1). Lineage (GTDB taxonomy): Bacteria > Bacillota > Clostridia > Lachnospirales > Lachnospiraceae > Choladousia. The sequence continues at coordinate 1,945 of CAMTFT010000038.1, forward strand.
GATATATCCTGGTACGAAAGCGCTTGACGGCGTTTCCTTTGACCTGCTGAAGGGCAAGGTGAATGTCCTGATCGGGGAAAACGGCGCCGGGAAATCGACGCTGATGAAGATGATCGCCGGTATTGAACAGCCGTCCGCAGGGAAGATGTACATGGACGGCGAGGAGGTATTCTTCAAGGATACGAACGCGGCCCGGGCGAAGGGCATTGGCATTATCCATCAGGAGCTGAGCCTGTTTCCGAATATGACTGTGTATCAGAATATCTTTATCGGACATGAATTCAAAAAGAAGGGATTTCTGAATGACAAGGAGCACATAAAGGGAGCGGAGAAGATCCTGAAACGTCTGGAGCATGAGATTCCGCCGGAAACGATGGTGGGCGACCTGCGTGTTGGTCAGCAGCAGATGGTGGAGATCGCGAGGAATCTGATTCAGGATGACCTGAAGATCCTGATTATGGACGAGCCGACATCATCCCTGTCAGCGGCAGAGGTGAAGGTGCTTTTTAAGATCATGAGGGAGCTTTTGCAGGAGGGAATCTCCATCGTTTACATATCGCATCGGCTGGAAGAGATCATGGAGATCGGCGACCATGTCACGATCTTAAGAGACGGAAAGTATGTGGCAGATGCAGAGGTAAAGGATATTGAGCTGAGCTGGATCGTGGAAAATATGGTGGGAAAAAATACGCAGTACCATCGTTTTGAGCGTTCCATTGATCTGGATAAGGCGGAAAAGATACTGGAGATCAACCACTTAAGTCTGCCGAAAAAGGGCGGCGGCTGGCTGTTGGATGATGTGAGCATGTACCTGAAAAAGGGGGAGGTGCTCGGTGTATACGGGCTGCTTGGCGCAGGCAGAAGTGAACTCTTTGAGTGTCTGATGGGAATGCATCCGGAGCATACAGGAGAGATCATTTTTGAAGGAAAGCCGATGAAGGTAGGAAGCATATCGGATCAGATCAGAAGCGGCTTTGCGATGGTTCCGGAGGACCGGCAGAGACAGGGACTGATCCAGACGCTGGATATCTGCAAGAATACGTCCATCGCTTCCATGCAGAATTACCGTAAAGGGATTTTCCTGAACAGCAAAGCGGAGGAAGAGGCGGTAGAAGGCCAAATCAGGGACATCCATATCAAGGTGGCGGATAAGAAGCTGCCGATCCTGTCACTGTCCGGCGGCAACCAGCAGAAGGTAGTCATTGGGAAAGGGCTTCTGACGAAGCCGACGGTTCTTCTGCTCGACGAACCATCCAGAGGTATTGATATCGGCGCAAAGACGGAGGTCTTTGAGATCATCCATGAATTTTCGGAACGGGGGCTTTCCATTATCGTGGTTTCCTCGGAGCTGAAGGAAATTATGGCGATTGCAGACCGCATTTACGTGCTGTCGAATGGAAAATGTACCGGCGAGCTGGCCGGAAATGAAATCAATGAAGATATTCTTGTGCGCAGATCCTATGCCGGGCTCGGAACCGGTGCAGGAGCGTAAGGCAGGGAAGGAGCAAAGTGATTCATGAAGAAAAATAGATCTACAAATTCAAATCAGTTACTTATGACGATGCTGAAGGGCCGTACTTTTATCGTACTGATCCTTCTGATCATCTTTTTCAGTATTGCGAAAAGTAACTTTTTATCCCCGACCACGCTGACGATGGTAGCAAAACACGTAGCGCTGTACGGCATTCTGGCTCTTGGCATGACTTTTGTCATTATCACAGGCGGCATTGATCTGTCGGTGGGCTCTGTAGTTGGATTGATCGGTATGCTGGCCGGCGGCCTGATCCAGGAAGGCCTGACCGTAAAATTTGCTGGAGTCACACTGTATTTCAGTGTTCCGGCAATCGTGATTCTGATGCTTCTTACAGGCTGCCTGATCGGAGTCATCAACGGCCTGATCGTGACGAAGCTCAATGTGGCGCCCTTTATCGCAACGCTTGGTACGATGTATATCTGCCGCGGCTTCGCAAACCTGCGTTCCGGCGGCGCGACGTTCTCCGATATTGGCGGTTATGAGGGACTTGGCAATACGGGCTTTAAGATTCTTGGAAGCGATATCGCGAGTGTCCCCACCGGTGTTTACATCTTTGTGGTTCTGGCTGTGATCTCTGTGGTTCTGCTCAAGAAGATGAGCTTTGGCTGGTACGTTCTGGCAGTCGGCGGAAATGAGAAATCGGCACGTCTGTCCGGTATTAAAGCGGATAAGATCAAGATCCTTGTTTATGTGATCTCCGGTTTCTGTGCAGCCTGGGTCGGCATGATCAACACGGCACAGCTTTCTGCGGCACATCCGAAGTCAGGAGACGGATGGGAAATGAACGCGATTGCGGCGACGGTACTTGGCGGCACTTCTATGGCAGGCGGTTCCGGTACGATCCTCGGCACGGTTGTCGGCGCTTTCGTAATCGGTGTGATCAACGATGGTATGACGATGTGCGGCGTGTCGGAGTTCTGGCAGAAGGTCATCCGTGGCCTTGTGATCATTCTGGCTGTCGTTATTGACCAGACGCAGAGAAATATGGAAGCAAAAATGGCGCTGCAGGCAAGAAATGAAAACAAATAAAAAAAAATAAACGGAACAAAAAAGACAGGAGGAAAGAAAATGGCACATCTTAAACTTGGCTATGCCCCGACGAGAAGAAGTATTTTCAGTGCTCCGGATGCCATTAAGTACAGAGGGCTGACGGCTGACCGGCTTCGCGAACTGGGTGTTGATTTTGTAGATATTACAGATATTAATGAAGAGGGCCTGCTGTATGATGACGCGGACAGGATAAAAATAGCGGAAAAATTTAAAGCGGAGAAGATTGATGGACTGTTTCTTCCGCACTGCAATTTTGGCACGGAATATGAGTGCGCCAGACTGGCAAAGGAACTGAACGTACCGGTACTTCTCTGGGGGCCGCTGGATGAAAGGCCAAATGAGAAGGGTGAGCGCCTGAGAGATACACAGTGCGGATTGTTTGCTACAGGAAAAGTGCTCAGAAGATTTCGGGTTCCGTTTACGTATATGACGAACTGCCGTCTGAATGATCCGGTATTTGAGAGAGGGCTTCGGGACTTTATGGCGGTCTGCAACGTGGTAAAGACGTTCCGCCATATGCGGATCCTGCAAATTTCCACGAGACCGTTTGATTTCTGGTCAACGATGTGCAATGAAGGTGAGCTGCTGGAGAAATTTAACATTCAGCTTTCCCCGATCCCGATGCCGGAGCTGACTGATGAGATGAAGAAGGCGAAGGAAGAGGGTACAAAGGTAGCCGAGGTCATCGCATACTGCCGCGAAAAGATGGAGATCATGGTGAACGATCAGGAGCTTGAGAATGTGGCGGCGCTCAAGGTAGCGATGAAGAATCTGACAGAGAAATACGGATGCCAGGCGGTGGCGATCCAGTGCTGGAACCAGCTTCAAAGCGAGATCGGAATTATGCCGTGCGCGGCGAACGCCTTATTAAATGAAGAAGGGATTCCGGTTGTGTGTGAGACGGATATCCATGGAGCGATCACGGCGCTTCTGGTAGAGGCGGCAGGAATGGACGGAACGCGCAGCTTCTTTGCAGACTGGACGATCCGTCATCCGGATATCGCGAACGGTGAACTGCTGCAGCACTGCGGTCCGTGGCCGATCTCTGTGGCGAAGGAAACGCCGAAGCTGACATATCCGCTGGCTTTTGATTATCCGGGCAGCATAACGGCAGAGGCAAAGCACGGACTTGTCACGCTGGCGCGCTTTGACGGAGACAACGGGGAATATTCCCTGCTGCTCGGCAATGCGAAGGGCGTGGAAGGACCGAAAGGCATGGGAACGTATCTCTGGGTAGAGGTGGAAAATATCAAACGTCTCGAGGCAAAGATCGTGGAAGGACCGTACATTCATCACTGTGTAGGCATCCATAAGGATGTGGTTCCGGTGCTGTATGAAGCGTGCAAGTACATGGGCATCACTCCGGATCTGTACGATCCGATAGAGGAGCAGGTAAAGGCATATCTTCGCGGAGAATGAAAACAGGCAGGGTGTGCCGGACAAAGCGAGCTTTGGCATGCCACAGGAGACAGAGGTTACTGACTTTATAAAGGAGGTCATTATGGAAAATTTAAAAGCAAAAGCATTTGCGCTCCGTCAGGACGTGATCCGTATGATCAGGGAAGGAAAGGCCGGGCATATCGGCGGCGATATGAGCGTGATGGATATTCTGGTATCTCTCTATTTTCATACGATGAATGTGGGGCCTGAAAATATGGATGATCCGGGCAGGGATAAGTTTGTCCTGAGCAAGGGACATTCTGTGGAAGCGCTGTATGCGGTGCTGGCAGCGAAGGGGTTCTTTCCGATTGAACAGGTCATCAGTGAATTTTCGAAATTCGGCTCTAAATTTATCGGGCATCCGAACAATAAGCTTCCGGGAATCGAGATGAACTCCGGTTCCCTCGGCCATGGCCTGCCGGTGTGCGTGGGCATGGCAAAAGGGGAGAAAATGAATGGAAGCACAGCGAGGGTCTACGTAGTAATGGGTGACGGTGAGCTGGCAGAGGGTTCTGTATGGGAGGGCGTGATGGCAGCGTCCCAGTACAAACTGGATAATCTTTGCGCAGTTGTGGACAGAAACAGGCTTCAGATTTCCGGCAGTACGGAGGATGTGATGCATCAGGACTGTCTGGAGGATCGTTTTGCAAGCTTCGGCTGGTATGTTCTGAGCGTGGACGGCAACGATATCGATGCGCTGAATGCGGCGTTTGACACAGCAAAGACAGTGAAGAATAAGCCAACTGTCGTAATTGCAAATACAACGAAGGGATGCGGCTCTCCGGTAATGGAGAATAAAGCAAACTGGCATCACAGAGTACCGAGTGACGAAGAATATACACAGATTATGAAGGATCTCGAGGAGAGAAAGGAGGCGGCTCTTCATGAATAAGACAGCGAACCGGCAGGTCATCTGCAATGTATTGATGGAGCACGCGAAGGAAGATAAGGACATTGTGGTACTGTGCAGCGATTCAAGAGGATCAGCGTCCATGACATCGTTTGCCGATGCATATCCGGAGCAGTTTGTTGAGACGGGCATCGCAGAGCAGAATCTGGTCAGTATCTCTGCAGGGCTGGCAAAGGTTGGCAAGAAGCCGTTTGCAGCGTCACCGGCATGTTTTTTGTCTACACGCAGCTATGAGCAGGCAAAGATCGACTGTGCATATTCCAATACGAATGTCAAGCTGATCGGCATCAGCGGCGGCATCAGCTACGGTGCGCTCGGCATGAGCCACCATTCCGCACAGGATATTGCGGCGATGGCAGCGATTCCGAATATGCGCGTTTATCTGCCCAGCGACCGTTTCCAGACGAGGTGCCTGACGGAGGCGCTGTTGCGGGATGAAAAGCCGGCGTATATTCGTGTGGGAAGAAATGCAGTAGAGGATGTGTACGAGGAGAACCATGTTCCGTTTGAGATGGATCACGCTACAGTGCTCATGGAGGGCAGCGATGTAGCGATTATAGCCTGCGGTGAGATGGTAAAGCCTGCTTACGAAGCGGCAAAGCTTTTGAAGGAAAAAGGGATTCTGGCAACCGTGCTGGATATGTATTGTGTAAAGCCGCTGGATAAGGATGCCGTCATAAAGGCAGCGTCTCAGGCAAAAGCCGTGATCACGGTGGAAGAGCATTCTCCGTACGGTGGTCTTGGCGCGATGGTCAGCCAGGTGGTTGGGGCAGAATGCCCGAAAAAGACGGTGAATCTGGCGCTTCCGGATGCTCCGGTCATCACGGGAACCTCCAGGGAAGTGTTTGACTATTATGGCTTGAATGCAGAAGGCATTGCGAAGAAGGCGGAGGAAGTGCTGGGGAACCTGTAACAGGACAGAAGGAAAAGGGATAGCGCATATGGGAAAATATGTATTAGGAATTGACCAGAGTACCCAGGGGACAAAAGCGCTTCTGTTTGATGAGGAAGGGCAGCTTCTGTGCAGAAGCGACCTCCCTCACCGGCAGATCATTGATGAGCGCGGCTGGGTGGAACATGATCTGGAGGAAATTTACTGCAATACAGTTCAGGTGGTAAAGAATCTGGTGGAAAAAGCCGGAATTGACAAATCAGAACTGGCGGTTGTCGGGATCAGCAACCAGAGGGAGACGGCAGCCTGCTGGAATAAGCGGACAGGAAAGCCGGTGTACAATGCGGTGGTATGGCAGTGTGCCAGAGGTGCGGCGATCTGTGAAGAGCTGGAGAAAAAGGGTTTTGCACCTACTGTAAAGGAGCGGACAGGGCTTCCGCTGTCGCCTTATTTTTCGGCGGCTAAGCTTGCATGGATCTTCCGGAATGTAGGTGGTGTGCAGGAGATGGCCGAAAAGGGTGAGATCGCCTGTGGGACGATCGATAGTTGGCTGGTATACAGGCTTACCGGGGGCAGATGTTTTCGGACGGATTATTCCAACGCATCCAGAACTCAGCTTTTTAACATCCGGACACTTTGCTGGGATGGGGAACTACTGAAGCTGTTTGGTATTAACAGGAGCTGTATGGCAGAGGTGACAGATTCGGATGGCGATTACGGTATGACAGATTTCGACGGGTATCTGGATCAGCCGATTCCGATTCGGGGCGTACTTGGTGATTCACATGGAGCTTTATTCGGACAGGGCTGTCTGGAAAAGGGGATGGTGAAGGCCACCTATGGTACTGGTTCTTCGATCATGATGAATATCGGGGAAAACCCCGTGTTCAGCGATCTTGGCGTTGTGACTTCTCTGGCCTGGTCGATGAGCGGCAGGGTGAATTACGTGCTGGAAGGCAATATTAATTATACTGGAGCTGTGATTACGTGGCTGCAGAAGGATCTGAAGCTGATTGCATCCGCCGGGGAGACAGAAGCTCTGGCGAAAAACGCACATTCGGAGGATACGACGTATCTGGTGCCGGCGTTTTCCGGATTGGGAGCTCCGTACTGGGACAGCAGGGCCAAGGCGATGATCTGCGGGATGACGAGAACCACAGGAAAGGCAGAGATCGTGAAAGCTGCGCTTGACTGCATTGCATATCAGATTGCTGATATCATCACCGCGATGTCGGAGGCTTCAGGGGTAAAAATCGGGGAACTGAGAGTTGATGGCGGCCCTACGAAAAATGCGTATCTAATGCAGTTCCAAAGCGATATTCTGGATATCCCGGTGAAGATACCGGACGCGGAAGAGCTTTCCGGTATCGGAGCGGCGTATGCGGCAGGAATATCGGCGGGTATTTATTCATGGGAAATATTCGGGCGGACAAAGCGGACTGCATACAGTCCGGATATGGAGGAAACCGTTCGCAGAGCCAGATACTGTGGTTGGAAGGAAGCCGTGCAGATGGCTGTCTCTTATACACATCTCCGAGCCCACGAGACGGAGCTACATC
>CAMTFT010000039.1 GCA_947071365.1 uncultured bacterium
AGATGTAGCTCCGTCTCGTGGGCTCGGAGATGTGTATAAGAGACAGCCAGTGTGATTACTCCGGACAAGGCAAGAGAAGATCTGAAGATCGGCGTTTCCTTTAAGACACTTCAGGAAGAGCGCTGGGTTATGGAGCTTGGTGTGATCGAAGACGTTTGTGAGGAGAATGGTATTGAGTGTATTTCTCAGGTCAGCGAGAATGACGCGCAGAAGCAGGTTGGACAGATTGAAAACCTGGTAGAGCAGGGCGTGGACATCATCATTGTACAGTCAAATGAAAAAGAAGCAGTAAGCGGCGCTCTGAAAGCAGCCCACGATGCAGGCGTTCTGATCTGTTATTATGAGCAGCCGAGCGGTGAAGTATACTGTGACTTCAGCGGTGGCAATGATGAGTATGAGATCGGTACACTGATCACAAAGACAGTTGGCGACATGGGAATCACCGGAAAAGTTGCTTATATCTATGGTGACCCGGCAGGCGGCACAGGCGTTTACTCTTTCCATGATGGTATGCATGACAGCATGAAAGACTGTGATGTGGAAGTAGTCGGTGAGCAGTGGACAACGAACTGGGATCCGTCTATGGCTATGAGCTACGCAGAGAACTGGATTTCTCAGTACGGTGAAGAGCTGACAGCGATCCTTGCAATGAATGATGGTATGGCAGGCGGCGTTGTACAGGCACTTGAGAATGCAGGACTTGCAGGTAAAGTCCTTGTAACAGGTCAGGACTGTGATCTTCTTGCAGTACAGAGAATTCTGGCAGGTACACAGGTATCTACGATCCTGAAGAGTGGTAAGGAATACCCGAGAATATTTACAGAGGCATGTATCGCTTACAGACTTGGCGAGACAACAGCAGACGAGTATTCAACAACAAAGAACAGCGAAGGCGAAGAAATTCCGTTCATGGTATACTCCGGTAAGATCATCACAAAAGACAATGTGGATGACGTAATTGAAGCTGGTGTTTATACACACGAAGAGGTATACGGAGAGGCTGAATAAATCCTATGATATTTGAGAATCTAAGGAAAGAGCAGTTTATTCATTCGAATTTTCCTTACTATAATTATTCACTGGATTATGCACTTGATTCGTTGCAGCGTATGGGCGCCGGGAAGCTGGAATTTTATGGCGCGCATCCCCACTTCTGCATGGAGGATGTGGGTTATTCCGATATGAAAGTGTTAAAGCGCAAGCTGGATGACCGCGGGCTGAGTGTAGTGGAGATCAATCCGGAGAACTGTGCCTATCCTACGAATCTTGCATCTATGAATCCGGCTACACGGCTTCGGACATTCCGTTATTATGAGAATGCTATCCGGACTGCCGGTGTACTGGGAACACCGTATGTACTGGTGTTCCCGGGATATGCAAACATGGATGAGGCTCCGGAGGATGCATGGAATATATCGGTGGATGCAATGGCCAGACTGGGCGAGATCGCAAAAACAGAGGGTGTGACCATCACGTTTGAGGCGACGACGCGAAATCTGACGGTAGTGACCGATCATATGCAGGTGATGCGGCTGATACGGGAATGCGGCTGTGATAATATGGCTGTTACGATTGATATGATGTGCCTGATGCAGACGCAGGAGAGTGTGCAGGATGTATACGATATCTGCGGTGCTGATAAGGTTGTGAATGTACATTATACGGATGGTGCCCTTTTGTCATCAGGCGCATGGGAGCATCGGATTCCGGGCGAAGGAGAATTGGACTTGGAAAAGATGCTGAAAATGTTTGATGAAAACCATTACCAGGGATATTTTGGCAATGAAGTGAAATGGAGTACAGATCCGGCCCTTCATACACCGGAACTGGTCTGCGCAAAATTACAGAGATGGTGGGATTTGCATTTTGAGTAAAGCTGGCAATGACTGCAGAACGACGGAGCCTTGAGAAAGGCTCCGTTGTTACAAAGAAAGGGGGAAAACGGAGATGGAAGAGTATATCTTGCAGATGAACCATATAACAAAAGAATTTCCGGGAGTCAAAGCCCTTGATGATGTTACGTTTGGCGTTCGCCGCGGGGAAATCCACGCGCTTTGCGGAGAAAATGGCGCAGGAAAGTCCACACTGATGAAAGTGCTTTCCGGAGAACATACGGATTACACCGGGGAGCTGGTGCTAAATGGGGAGGCAGTAAAATTCAGGGGTATTAAAGAAAGTGAAATTGCCGGAATTGCGATTATTCATCAGGAACTGGGACTTATTCAGACGATGAATGTCTGTGAAAATATTTTTCTGGGTAATGAAGTATGCCATAACGGTTATATAGACTGGGATTATGAATACCAGAAAACGAAAGAATTGTTAGATGATTTGAATTTGAAAATTAATCCGAAAACGAGAGTCGGAAATCTGGGCATCGGGCAGCAACAGTTGATCGAGATTGCCAAGGCACTCAGCAAGAACTGTAAAATCCTGATCCTGGATGAGCCTACCGCACCGCTTCCACAGGAGGATTCAGAGAATCTCCTTAAGCTGGTGTGTGAACTGAGAGATAAGGGAATGAGTATCGTCTTTATTTCTCATAAGCTTAATGAGGTTCTGAGCATCGCAGACACGATTACCATTCTGCGTGACGGACAGACCATTGACTCGAGGCCGGCAAAAGAGTTTACGCAGGAGACGCTGATCAACGGGATGGTTGGGCGTGAGCTGAATACGCGATTTGAAAGCCGCAACTGTGAGATCGGCGATGTAGCGCTGCGTGTATCAGACTGGTCGGTATATGACGGAATTAATAATAAATGGATCGTACAGGACATTAATCTGGAGGTACATCATGGCGAAGTGATCGGACTGGCCGGAATGATCGGCGCAGGGCGTACAGAGCTTGCCATGAGTATTTTCGGGGCACTAGATGGAGCTGTTACCGGAAAACTGGAGTATATGGGGAAGGAGCGTCCGCATTTTAAAAATGCCAGTGAAGCGATCGATGCCGGACTATTTTATTCCTCAGAGGACAGAAAACAGCTCGGTCTTATTCTGACATCCGATATAGCGTATAATGCGTCACTCTCCGGCCTGAGCAAATTTACAGGAGGCGGGCTGTTTATCAACAGAGACAATGAGTATGCGCAAGTAAAAGAGATGGTTGCAAAGCTTCGCATCAAGACGCCGTCGATTTTGCAGAAGGTAGGAAATCTTTCTGGAGGAAATCAGCAGAAGGTGTGCCTGGCGAAGGCGCTGATATGTGAACCAAAGGTACTGATCCTCGATGAAGCGACACGCGGCATTGATATCGGAGCCAAGTCTGAGATTTATCAGTTGATCAATCAGATTGCGCAGCAGGGCGTTGCCGTCATCATGATATCCTCTGAGCTTCCGGAGATTCTGGGACTCAGTGACCGTATCTACGTTATGAAAGAGGGACGGATCAGCGGGCAGTTTGATAACAGGGAAAGAAAGATTACGCAGGAAGATGTGGCTATGGCAGCTACGGGAGGTGCTGAGAAATGACAAATGGAAACAAAAATAAAAATGTAGATTTGTTCAGTCTGTTTTATAAAAACAGTCTTTTAGTAGAAGCGGTGATTATCTGTCTTATTTTCGCAGTGTTTACAAAGGGTGCTTTTCTGAGAGTCAGCAATCTTGTCAATCTGCTGATGCAGGGAGCTACGTGCTCTATTATTGCAATTACCATGTGTCTTGTTATTATCACAGGAAATGCGGATCTGTCCGCAGGCCGTTTCCTGGGAATGCTCAGTATGGTGGCTGCGATCCTTCAGGTGACACGTTCTGAACTTCCGGCATGGCTGGTACTGATCCTGATCTATGTGATTGCCATTGCAGTGGGACTGTGGCATGGCTTCTGGGTAGGATACTTAAAGCTTCCGGCATTTATCATTACCCTGACTTCACAGCTCATCTTCCTTGGAATCAACCAGTTTATGAGCGGCGGAAGAATTTACGGTCCGGTGGGCGGTGTCATCTCCCAGATGGGAAGCGGATACCTTCCATCCTTCGGACAGGAGCTCAATGTGGCTACGGTTCTTGTAGGTGTTATCTTTATTGCCGTATTTATTATTCTTACAATTTCCAAAGAGAAAAAGGCCCAAAAGCAGGGATTAGCTGAAGGAAGCTGGTCAAAGGCGGTCATTAAGGTCGTTGCCGTCTCTGCAATAGCGGCTGCCATTACGGCGCTGTTTGCCGGGCACAAGGGCTTCTCTTATGCGATGATCATCATGTTTGTTATGACTATGATCGTCTCTTTTATCAGCCAGAATACAAAATTCGGACGTTATATCTACGCAATCGGCGGAAATGCCAACGCAGCGTCATTATCGGGAATCAATGTTCCGAAGGAGACAATGAAGCTTTACGTCCTTCATGCGGTAATCGTTGCCACAGCGTCTATGGTATATCTTGGACGACTGAATTCCGCTACGACTTCCGCAGGAAACGGGTATGAATTTACTGCAATTACAGGATGTGTTGTGGGCGGCACAGCCATCACAGGAGGACGCGGTACGGTTATTGGTGCAGTAGTAGGTACGATGGTTATGGCGGCGCTCGATAATGGTATGAGCCTTTTGAACCTGGACCCGTCTTTGCAGTATGTAGTCCGGGGCGCGGTACTTCTGTTCGCAATCAGCCTTGACGCATATGCGAACAACAGAAAAGCAAAAACTGTTCAGGCAGCATAAATAATAGAACGTTATTGAAGGGAGAAAAATAATGAGGAACCATAAAATCAGAGACATTAAGGTGCATCTTGTATCCCAGCCGGTGACAGGCGGATTTGCAGATGCGACGAGAAAAGTAGAGTGTATCGGTTTTACCATTGTCCGGATTACTACGGAGGACGGTATCGAAGGATTTGGCGTTACATATCATGAGGTTGGCGGAGAAGCCACAAAGATGCTTATTGAGAAAAACATTGCTCCGAAGCTGATCGGAAGAGACCCGTTCGAGACGGAAGTGATCTGGAATGAAATGTTCGGATATCTTCGGGGAGTAGGGCGCAAAGGCCTGATGTTCTGCGCACTTTCAGCGGTAGATATTGCATTGTGGGATCTGAAAGGAAAGATCGTTGACATGCCGCTTTACAGGATGTTCGGCGGTACGCAGACGAAAGTGCCGGTATACGGAAGCGGTGGCTGGACATCATATTCCGACGATGAGCTGGTAGCAGAGATGGTAAGTCTCGTGAAGGACGATGGATATCAGACGATTAAATTTAAAGTTGGAGTAGAGGGAGGGCAGAATCCTACACGCGATGTCGAGCGTGTGCGCAAGGTGCGTGAAGCAGTGGGCCCGGATATTGGAATCCTTCTGGATGCAAATAACTGCTGGGATGCCGCTACAGGAGCGAGATTCGCAAACCGCGTGAAAGACTACGATATCATGTTCCTTGAAGAACCGGTATTCGCAGATGATATACCGGGACTGAAAAAATATAAGAACAGTACGGATCTTCCTCTCGCAACAGGTGAGCATGAGTATACAAAGTACGGTGCAAGGGATCTTCTGATCAATGGATGTGCGGATATCGTTCAGCTTGATGGAACACGTGCAGGTGGCTTTACGGAAATGCTGAAGATCGGCGCAATGACGCAGGCGTTTAATGTAAAATTTGCCCCGCATGCAATGGAGAATATTCACATCCACCTTGTAAGCACATTTAACAATGCACCGTTCCTTGAGAGACTGAAACTGTTTGAGGGAATTACGGAAAATACGTATCTGGATGCTCCGAAGCCGGTGAACGGATTTATGACGATTCCGGATCTTCCGGGCCTCGGGCTGAAACTGAATATGGACTTTATCAACGAGCATGATGAAAAATTTTAGGGAGAAGATACTATGAAAGCTGTTGCAAAGACAGCATACGGCCCGGAGCATCTGTCTTATATGGATGTTCCAAATCCCGTATGCGGAGACAATGATATTGTCCTGAAAGTAAAAGCGGCAGGGATCTGTGGCTCAGATATGCCTCTTCTTTACGGACCGGATGAAGCAAAATATGAACATTATACGTATCCGATGGTAATCGGACATGAATTCGCAGGAGAAGTTTTTGAAGTAGGGAAAAATGTTACGGACTGGAAAAAAGGCGACAGGATAGTATCTGATAATACAGGTTACGTGTGTGGTCACTGTCCTGCATGTGAAACGGGAAATTATCTTCTCTGCCCGGAGAGAAAGGGAATCGGCGGAGACATGGACGGAGGAATGGCCGAGTACGTGAGAATACCGGGCATTGTTCTGCAGAGAGATGCAGCCAGCGTCCGCCGCATTCCTGACAACATGGAGTTTGAATATGCGTCGGTGATGGACCCCATCTGCAATGCGTATAAAGCTATTATTCAGGAAGCGGAGATCATTCCGGGCGACAACATTGTAATTTACGGGAACGGCCCGCTGGGACTGTTCAGTGTGCAGATCGCAAAGATCGTGAATGCCGCAAAAATCATCGTGATCAGTACAAAGCGCAGCGCACCGGTGAGAAACCCGATCTGTGAAAAACTGGGGGCGACGGATCTGCTGATGGCAGACGATCCGGATCTTGTCAGCAAGGTGAAAGCGCTTGGCGGAGAAGATGGAATCGCGGCAGTGATCAACTGTGCTTCCCGTTCTGCAAACGTTTTACCGCAGGCAGTGGAAATGCTGAGACCAGGTGGAAAATTTGTGATGGTAGGATATACGCGTTCCGCAGTAACTTATGCGGAGGATCCTGCCGACCTTATGGGACATAAAGGAATTCATTTTATCGGCCACATGGGTTATGACCATACCTCATGGAGAAATGTGCTTGCACTTTACCGCGAGGGACGTATTGACATGTCACCGATAGTAACTCATAAGCTCCCGCTGTCAAAGTGGAGAGACGGATTTGAACTGTTTACGAAACGTGAAGCTGCCAAAGTGGTTTTGATGCCTGAACTGGATAAAGAGGTTTAATGGTAATGAAATTTGCGGGGACGGACGTATTAGCTGTTTCCCGTGGATACGGAGGAAATATTATGAAGCAGTTTGAAGGAATTTATCCTGCAATCATTACTCCTGTAGATGCAAATGAGGAGATCAATGAAAAAGCTCTGGAGCAGGTAATTGAAAAGACGTTGAAACAGGGAGTAGCAGGATTTTATGTGAGTGGAAGTACAGGTGAGTCTTTCCTCCTGAGAGATGAGCAGAGAGTACAACTGATCAGGGCGATCTGCGGGATCGTAGACGGAAGAGGCGATGTCATTGCAAACATTGGCACTTTTTCTACAAAAGGAACCATCCGGATGGCAGAGGCAGTGGCAGACTGCGGTGTATCGGCCATCTCAGCAGTACCGCCGTTTTATTTCCCATATTCAAAGGAAGAGATCCTGCAGTATTACCGGGATCTGGTGAGCGCGACAGGGATACCGACATTGATCTACAATATTCCGAAAATGAGCGGAGTTTCTTTCGGAACACAGGAGTTGATCGACTTTTTGAGAACAGACGGAATCCTGGGTGTGAAGCAGACAACCATGGATCTGATGCAGACGGAAACTCTGGTCAGAGAATGTACGGATAAAGCAATCTTTAACGGACATGATGAGATATGGCTCCCGGCTCTTTCGGTAGGTGTGAGAGCAGCCATTGGAAGCTCCTTCTCGATCATGGGTGACGTGTTTATCGGAATTAAAAGGGCGTTTGATTCAGGAGATCTGGAGCATGCGAGATACCTTCAGGGTAAGGGCAATGCAATGCTGAAAACGCTTCTTGAGATTGGAATTTTCCCGGCGATCAAAGGCGTGCTGAAGCTGCAGGGGATCGATTGCGGTGACTGCATCAAACCGTTCCAGCCTTTAACGGCAAAGGATTATGAGAAGCTTGAAAAGGCTTTGGAAGATCTGTATGACGGCCTGACCATCTGAAAGCCATATGGATAAGGAGTAACGTATGGGAAGATTCAAATTCGGAGTATGCGAATGGTCCATGAAGGCGAGAGGGCAGAAGCTCTGCGCAATTGCTGCAAAAGAAAACCTGGACTGCCTGCAACTGGGAGTTGGCGAAGAGGTCTTTGCGGAAAAGGGCCTTGGCTCCCAGGCTGTAGTTGAAGAATATCTGAAGGCTGCAAATCAATACGGATTGGAGATCTGCTCTCTTTCTCCGCAGTTTGTTGACCAGTACAGCTTCACAGCTCCGGGAAGTGCGCAGGAAGAGCAGGTGGCAGTATCCCTTGTAGAGAAAACCATCGATCTCTGCGGAGTATTTGGCTGTCGTTCATTTCTGCTTCCTGTGCTTGGGAAAAACGGGATTTTTGACGGGCCGTCTTTTCACCGGGCCGTGGAATATATTAAAAAATTCAGTGACGAGGCAGCAGAAAAGGGAATAGAGACTTCTCTTGAGGTAAACCTGAGCGTGGAGCGGGTCCACAACCTGTTGGATGCGGTGGATAATCCTTCCGTAAAAATTTTTTTTGATTCTCAAAATCTGTACGCTTTTGACGGAACGTCAATGGCTGGATATTTTACAGCGCTTGCAAAATGGATCACGGGAGTACA
Source organism: uncultured bacterium (assembly GCA_947071365.1). Lineage (GTDB taxonomy): Bacteria > Bacillota > Clostridia > Lachnospirales > Lachnospiraceae > Choladousia. Next base: position 8,499 of record CAMTFT010000039.1, read on the forward strand.
CGTAAAGGATGGAGTGGGGACATTGCTCTCAGGCTCTCTGCTGGGGGAAGGAACCTCCGGATTTTTTAAAACGGCACAGGCAATTAAAAACAGTAGTTATACGGGCCCTGTAATCATTGAAAGCGTTTATGCAAAGCCGACGGTGTGTCACATGGGCACGGAAGAAGAGCTTCTGGCGAAAGATATCGCAGTCCTTCGTGATGCTTTTGCATGATACGATATGCGGCCAGTTGCTGAAGATATTTATTATAATAATTATTATAATATGAGAAGAAAGGGACGTGTTATGGAAAATAAGGCAGTGCTTTTATTGGAAAACAGGAAAGTGGTAATCGGGGATTCTCCTATGCCGAAAATGAGACCTGGTTATGCAAAGGTTCAAGTAGAGTATTGCGGTGTATGCGGATCAGATGTTCATTTTTATTCATTCGGGGAGCCGGAGTTCCCGGATGTTTATCCCTTTATTTTAGGCCATGAGTTTGCGGGAACCGTAGTCGAGGTGGCAGATGATGTGACGGATCTGAAGGTAGGAGACCGCGTATGCGTGGAACCGGGTACTTTCTGTGGAAAATGTGAGTGGTGTAAAAAGGGCAAATACAATCTCTGCAAAAATATGGAATTCCTTTCCGCGCCCAGAACACTTGGGGCAATGCGTGAGTACATTACCCATCCGGCTGAGCTGTGCTTCAAGCTTCCGGAGAACGTTTCCACACTGGAGGCGGCGCTGGTAGAGCCTCTGGCAGTAGGGATGCTGTCTCTTATACACATCTCCGAGCCCACGAGACGGAGCTACATCT
>CAMTFT010000040.1 GCA_947071365.1 uncultured bacterium
TATCCGGGATGCGAAAGGGCGGCACGCTTGTGCAGAGCTTTTCTGCGTTTGTTCCTACGGGGTATTATCCGAAGCCCTTCAGGAACTTTCTTGCATGGAAGAGGTTCTGCCATATAGCTGATAAAAAAGACCGTCTGCTCAGGATGCACGAAAAGGATCTTTTTCCGGTGTTATCGGCGGAGGATATCGAAAGGTGCAAGGCGGAGGGAAGGATTGGAGCGCTGTTTACGATTGAGGATGCCGGAGTGATAGGAAACAGGGTGGAGCATCTGGAGGAAGCGTATCGCCGCGGGGTGCGCATAGCAAGTCTGATCTGGAACCATGAAAATACACTGGGCTTTCCGAATTCCCCGAAGAAGGAAATCATGCAAAGGGGACTTAAGCCATTTGGCGTAGAGGCAGTGCAGAAAATGAATGAGCTGGGAATCGTGGTGGATGTCTCCCATTTGTCGGACGGAGGTTTCAGGGATGTGGCGAAAATCAGCAAAAAGCCTTTTATCGCCACGCATTCCAACAGCAGGGCGATGACGAATCATCCGAGAAATATGAGCGATGAGATGATTCGGACACTGGCAGAAAAGGGCGGCGTTATGGGCCTCAATTTTGCCCCGGCTTTTTTGATGGAACAGGGCAGGGAAAGCCGCATAGAGGATATGGTGCGGCACGTTTTACATATAAGGAATGTGGGCGGCAGAGGAGTGCTGGCGCTGGGCAGTGATTTTGACGGCATCAGCGGGACGCTGGAGATCGATACTCCGGCAAAGATGCCGCTGCTGGTTGATGCTCTGCAAAAAGCGGGGCTGACAGAATCAGAGCTGGAGGATATGTGGTACAAAAATATCTGCCGCGTATTCCATGACGTGTGGAAGGATCAGTGCAACGGATAACAGGCTGCACCAGGTGTCTGCTTCAAGACATTTTGAACTTCCAGGTTCTGATTTGGCATTGTCAATCCAGATTTTTAAAAATTTCTATCACTGCCTCCATCTGCGGAGAGATCCATTTGTCCCGGTGATACAGAAGCTGTGTCCAAAGGCCCGCTTCAAAATCCTTTACGTCGAGGTAAGAAAGCTTCCTGGACTGGATGGCATCTCTTGTGGCGTAATCGGGAAGGAGGGAGATCACGGAGTCATTGTGCTCCAGCATACGGCAGATGAGCTCGGTATTGCCCACCTCGAAGACGGGTTTCACTTCGAGAGACAGGCTGGCAAGATATTCATCCAGGATCCGCCGGTAGCTCATCCCTTTTTCAGTCAGAATGAAGGACTGTTTTGATAATTCCGTGATGGAAAGATCAGATCTGCCGCACAGCGGATGACCGGTGTTTGCCACAAAATGGGCGCCCTCCTTTGATTCCTTTACGATTACGTAATCAGTATGGTAAATATGGCTGTCCAGCGTGTACACAAAATCCACTTCATTCTGATCCAGCAGGCGGAACATTTCCCGGGTGCCTGCGGCAGTCACCTTTATCGTGATTCCGGGGTATTTCTGATGCAGGTCTTCAAAAAGTCTCCCGGCAATGACGCTGCAAAGCGAATCGGCCATAGCCAGCCGAATGTGGCCGTGTATTTCCTGCTTGGGCTGTGTGGCTTCCTTCATATCCAAAAGGAGCTGATTCATCTGATGGGCATAGCGAAGGACCTCCACACCTTTTTCTGTGAGGGTCACGGTATGATTGATCCGCTCAAAGAGAGAGGCGCCGAGCTCGGATTCCAGCTGTTTGATATGAAAGGATACCGTTGACTGGGAGTAACCAAGCTTTTCGGCGGCTTTGGTGAAGCTGTTCAGTTCGGCGGTGTAGATGAATGTGTTCAGGTATTTTGTATCCATAAGAACCTCCCCGGAAATATATTTGCAATCGGACGCAGGGAGAATCTGGCAGGGCGTATCTGTTCCGAATCGCTGCGCCGGCAAATGCTAAGGCCACATAATAGCTCCATAGCCGCCGCAGGCAACTCAAAAATGTGCCTGATGCACATTTTTTCGGACAGTGCCTGCTAAAATTTCTGCTGGAATGCAGAAATTTTGCGGCTTTTCCGCTATTCTGTGGCCTAATCATTTGCACGGCTCGCTATAGTCACAGATACACCTTGCCAGATTCTTCCTGCTGTGTGTTGGCGAACTTATCTAAATAATAGTGATATTGAGCGGTTACGAAATCTGTTACAGTTCAGCTAACGACTAACAGAGAAGATTATAGAACCGCCTGAACTGTGATCAAAATCTAAGAATTAGATGGAATGTATTGCTGTTATCAACTTTACAAATCTGATAAACAGAATTATACTATTTCATATATAGAAATGCAAGCGAACACACAGCAGAGAAAAGCTTCGATTCGGAACGGAGAGTCTTGCGAGAGTTTTCACTGTGAGGTGGTTGCTGATTGAATAACGATGCTTTAGGGCAGTGATAGATCCGAAGGGAGGAAGGGTTATGAGAAGAAATTTTTTTGCAGCAGCAATGGCGCTGGTTTTGGCGGCGGGCAGTCTGGGGATGACTGTAGGAGCACAGGAGGATGGCATGTATACGGTGGGTATCTGCCAGTATGTGCAGCATGAGGCGCTGGACGCAGCGACCAGGGGATTTAAGGATGCGATGACGGAGCTTCTGGGAGATAGGGTGGAATTTAAGGAACAGAACGCACAGGGAGATTCCCATACGTGTCCGATCATTATGAACAGCTTTGTTTCTGACGGCGTGGATCTGATTCTGGCGAATGCGACACCTGCACTGCAGGCGGCGGCTACTGCCACGGATGAAATACCGATTCTTGGAACGTCTGTTACGGGATACGCAGTGGCGCTTGACATAGATGATTTTGACGGTACGGTGGGAGGAAATGTTTCAGGAACCTCAGATCTGGCACCGCTTGACGAGCAGGCTGCCATGATAGAAGAGCTGTTTCCGGAAGCAAAGAACATTGGCCTGCTTTACTGTTCCTCCGAGCCGAATTCGCAGTATCAGGTGGATGTCATGACAGAGGAGCTGGCGAACCGGGGATATAGCTGCGAATCATACAGCTTTTCTGATTCGAATGATATCTCTGCCGTGGTGAACCGGGCTGTTTCATCGTGTGACGTTATTTACGTTCCGACGGATAATACAGCGGCATCGAACGCGGAATTGATTACGAACATATGCGTACCGGCAGGGGTTCCAGTGGTGACAGGGGAGGAAGGCGCTTGCAGAAAATGCGGCGTGGCAACACTGTCCATAGACTATTACAGCCTTGGATATGCGACGGGTGAGATGGCAGTCCGTGTGCTGGATGAAGGCGAGGATATATCGGAGATGGCGGTGGAATACGCACCGGAGTTTACGAAAAAATACAATCAGGAGATCTGTGAGGCGCTGGGGCTGGAGATGCCGGAGGATTATGTGGCGCTGGAGGCAGAGTGATCATGCTGCGAGTTTGCTTTCAGAGAAAATGAAATGTGCAGAAGTGTGAAGCAGTGAGAAAATACGTGCAGCGAAGAAAAATCGCTGCACTTTTGTTGTACGCCCGGCATTTTTGGCCGGACATCCGGCAAGAATATGGAGGATATGAGGTGAAACCAGAATTACGATTTGAGACAAAGGTGATCAGGGCGGCGGAACTGGGGGCGCAAAGCAGCATCCCGGATCTGCTTGGAGAGCAGATTTTACAGAACCAGTTGGAATTTGCGCTGGATGAGGACGCGGAGATATATGAGGGCTATGGCCGCAGGGTGAACGCGTATCCATACAGGCAGTATAATTGTTATACGAGGGAGCTAAGGCCCAGGGAGATCCGCACGGCAGTGCTGGAAAACCGATACATGAAGGCTGTGTTTTTGCCGGAGTACGGAGGCCGTTTGTGGGAGCTGTGGGATAAGGAAAACGAAAGGAATCTTCTGTATACGAATGATGTACTGCAATTTAGCAATCTTGCAGTGAGAAACGCCTGGTTCAGCGGCGGTGTGGAGTGGAACATTGGCATAATAGGGCATACTCCGTTTACGGCGGATTGCCTGTACACATCAAGGCTGCAGGATACGGAGGGCAATCCCGTTCTTCGTATGTATGAATATGAGAGGATACGGGAGGTTACGTACCAGATGGATTTCTGGCTGGAGTCAGATGGCAGATTTTTAAATTGCAGGATGCGGATCGTGAATGAGGGCCGCGGGGTAGTTCCCATGTACTGGTGGAGCAATATTGCGGTGCCGGAGCACGAGGGCGGCAGGATCATCGTTCCTGCGGAGCAGGCGTACACAAATACGGAGCAGACTGTCCGGAAAGTAGGCATTCCCATGGTGGAAGGAACCGATGTGACGGACTACCGGAAAATAAAAAGATCCGTGGATTATTTTTTTGATATCCCGGAATCCTCCCCTAAGTATGTGGCAAATGTGGATGGATCGGGCTGCGGACTTCTGCAGATCTCCACCGGCAGAATGAGGAGCCGCAAGCTGTTCAGTTGGGGAAATCAGGAGGCATCAGACCGTTGGCAGGAGTTCCTGACAGACCGGGCGGGGAGATACCTTGAGATTCAGGCGGGTCTTGGAAAAACGCAGTACGGATGCATCCCCATGGCGCCGCATACGGCCTGGGAATGGATGGAGCAGTATGGAGCGGTGCAGGTTCCACCGGAGATACTTCACAGGGAACACCGGGAGCGGTATTCTTTTCTGACGGAACAGATTCTCAGAGACGATCTCCCGGCAAAACTGGAGCAAAAATTAAAAGATACAAAGAAGATGGCAAAAAAGCAGGCAGAGCTGGTGATCGCAGGAAGTGGCTACGGCGCTATGGCGAAGCGGGGCCGGTCTACGGAGCATCTGGAATTCCGTATAAACGGGGATTCATTAAAGCTGTGGCAGCGCTTTTTTGAGACAGGCGTTCTTCACTGTCCGGCTCCGATGGACAGACCGGATGAATTTATGTGCAGTGAAAAGAACACAGCATTCTTTGAAGCGCATATGAAAGAAAACAGCGATAACTGGTATGCGCATTACGAGTTGGGGCTGGGATATTTTGATGGGGAGAGCTATGAGAAGGCGAAGACATCGTTTGGCAGGTCGCTTGCACTTGCGGAAAATCCGTGGGCTCTGCATGGTTTGGCATGTACGTGCCTGATCCTGAATGAGATAAAGGAGGCGGCCCGGTATATGGCACAGGGGATACAGATGGCGATAACGGACGTGTCCTATCTGAAGGAGGGCTTTAAGATCCTGCTTTTCTGCCGGGAATATGAATGGATATGCAGTATATATGAGCAATTGGAAGATTCGTTTAAAAACATCGGGAAATTGAAATACTATTATATCAGTGCGCTACATGCACTGGGAGAGGACAAAAAAGCGTACGGGCTTCTGGAAGAAAACGGAGGGCTCGTTGTTGAGGATATACGGGAGGGCGAGGATTCGGTCGCGCAGTTGTGGGATGAGCTGTATCAGAGCGTGTATGGAAAAAAAGGGAAAATACCGTATAAATATAATTTTAGGGCATTTTAGTGAGAAGGAGTTTGAATACCATGGAAATTGAACGGAAATGGATGGTAAAGGGCTGGCCGGAAAATTTATCTCTTCTGGAGACGTATCAGATGGATCAGGGTTATATCAGTGTGAAGCCTACGGTGCGGATACGCAGGGAAGCACTGCAGGGCGGAGAAACGAATCTGATTCTGTGCTTTAAGGGGGCGGCCAGTTCGGACGGGCTGGTTCGTCAGGAGATAGAGACGAAGATCGATGAAGAGCTTTTTCATAAGCTGGAGGAGCTGATCGGGAAGCCGCTGATCAGGAAAGAGCGACGGACATACCTTCTTGCGGACGGGAATCGTCTGGAAGTGAACAGCGTGGATGAGGGGCTGCCCTCATCGTTCTGGTATGCGGAAATTGAGTTTAAGACGGAAGAGGAAGCGAAAAGCTGGGACGCGAAAGAAGCGGATCTTGGGAAGTATCTGGAGGACGAATGTACCGGAAAGCCGGGCTCCAGTATGGGAGATTACTGGGAGCAGACAAGACGGTAGTGGTGTGGGTCAGAATATCTCAGAGTGGACACCCCTACAGGTCCTTCTCTGAGATATTTGACCCACACCGCTTCCGGCTTGCGGTGTTTGCATAAAATAAAAGGAGGTGCCTGGGCATGTGTACGGCGGTAACTTATAGGACAAAGGATCATTATTTTGGGCGCACGCTGGATTATGATGTCTCTTATCAGGAGAGGGTGGCGGTAACGCCGAGAAATTATCCGTTTCATTTTCGGAGAGTAAAGAGTCTGGAATCGCATTATGCCATCATTGGCATGGCAAGTATGGCGGGGGATTATCCGCTGTATTATGATGCAACGAATGAGGCGGGGCTTAGCATGGCGGGGCTGAATTTTCCGGGAAATGCGGATTATAAGCCGGAGATATCAGGAAAAGACAATGTGGCGCCCTTTGAATTTATTCCCTGGATCCTGGGGCAGTGCAGCTCTGTAGCGGAGGCAAGGCACCTTTTATCGAACATCAATCTTGCGGATATCCGTTTCAGCGAGGATATGATGCTGGCGACGCTGCACTGGATCATTTCAGACCGGGAGGAGTCCATTACGGTGGAATCCGTCAAGGAGGGCCTGAAGGTCTACGACAATCCGGTGGGAGTTCTGACGAACAATCCGCCCTTCGATTATCAGATGTTTTACCTGAACAACTATATGGGAGTATCGAGGGAAGAGCCGCAGAACCGTTTCTCGGACGGACTTCGGCTGGCGGCTTACAGCCGTGGTATGGGGGCGATGGGGCTTCCCGGGGATCTGTCCTCTTCGTCTCGTTTCGTGAGGGCGGTTTTTACGAAAATGAATTCTGTCTCCGGGGATTCGGAGTCCGAAAGCGTCAGCCAGTTCTTTCACATTTTGAACTCTGTGGTGAATCCCCGGGGATGTGTGCATATGGGAGACGGGCGGTATGAGGTCACGATGTATACCTCCTGCTGCAATACGGATAAGGGGATCTATTATTATACGACGTACGAGAACAGCCAGATAACGGCGGTGGATATGCACCGGGAGGATCTGGACGGGAAGACTCCGGTGAGCTATCCGCTGATACAGGGACAGCAGATCCGCAGGCAGAACTGAGAGGATCGAAGCCCCACTGTGCCTCCACAGGTGAAATGATATTGGATACTCTGGATGTGAAATTCGTGGCCTGTTTTGCGTAAAATGTGGAAATATCAGAGCAGTAAAATGTATTATAATCGAGATTGCAGGCAAAAAGATATGTAAAAGGATTTGGAAATATGAGGATTGCAATTTGCGATGATAATATAGAAAATCTGTCCGAACTCAGAGGATATATAGAGGAATATTTTACCGGAAAGGCGGGAAAGGTAAGCGAGATATGCAGCTTTGGCTCTGCGAAGGAGCTTTTGCGGGAGATACAGAAAAAGAGGTTTGACATCTATTTTCTGGACGTTGTGATTCCGGAGCTGAACGGAATGGAGCTGGGCAGGATCATCCGCTCGGAAGACCAGAGAGCCGTTATCGTGTATATTACCGTGTCCCGGGAATTTGCTTTTGAGGCGTTCGGTGTTCAGGCGTTTCAATACCTGCAAAAGCCGGTGGACCGGGCAAAGCTGTCGGATACCATGGATCGGATCCTGCATCTGCTGGAGAAGATGGGAAGCAGCAAAATATGCGTGCGTACGAAGGAAGGCCTTGTGAATATTGATATGGCGGATATTATGTATGTGGAGAACATATCGAGGTGTACGGTATATACGATGAAGGACGGAACGTGCATAACAAGTGTGTGCAACCGCACCTCCTTCGAAAAGAGTGTAAGCTTTCTGAGCAGGGAGGCCGGTTTTGTGCAGCCGCATAAATCGTATTTTGTGAACATGCATTTTATCCGGACTTTTGGCCCCAAAAGTATTTCCCTTGATGACGGCACACAGATCGCGGTAAGCAGAAAACGGTTTGCGGATACGAAAAAAACGTATCTGGAGTTTTTAGCTGCCGGAGGGCAGGTTTTATGAGCCAGGTGATGATGTTTTGGCAGTACCGGATCTCACTGTTCTTTCTTCTGTGTTTTCTGCTTTTGTTTTTGCCACTTCGGGAGAAAAAGAGTATCGTCGGGCTTTGCCTTCTGGGATGCTTTGGAATGACGGGCGTGATGGATTATCTGTTTTTTATAGTGGGAAATTATGAGAATCCGGTTTTTCATACACTGATTGATATCGTAGTGATACAGGCGGTTCCGTTTATCATCAGCAGGCACCGGGATTTCCGGGCGATGTTCGTTGGTTTTACCGCGGCGGTCTATGTGCTGGCCGGGAACATTGTGTGTACCGTTCTGTATCTTGCAAAGGCCGATTTTGCTGTCAACCTGATCTGCCAGTGCGCGGTTCACAGTCTGCTTCTGGGCGTACTCGTATGGAGGATACGGGAGGGCTTTCTGGAAAGCCAGGAGAATCCGGGGCTGCAGTGGGGGCGGCTCTGTGTGATTCCGGGGCTGTTTTATACGGCGGTGTACGCGACCTCCATGTGGCCCGCGAATATTTACCGGCAGCCGGAAAACCTGCTGGGCGTTGGCAGCATCATGGCGCTCATGGTTGTCTCTTATATCATGATCATCCAGACATTTACGAGGATGAAACGGGAAGGAGAACGGGAGCGGAGCATATCGTATCTTGAGAATTATGCGAACCGTTTAAAGCATGAAGCCGATCTGATCCAGGAAAAGGAACAGGAGGCCGCAGTGGTGCGCCACGATCTGAGACATTACAGTATTCTGATCGATTCCTATCTGGGAGAAGGCCGGGAGGAGGAGATCCGGCAGCTTTTGAAGGAACTGAACGAACGCGTCGGCGGGACAAGATCCGTCCGGTACTGTGAAAATCTGGCGGTAAACGGAATTGTGGCCCACTGTGCAAGGCAGGCGAAGGAAAGAGCGGTGCGGTTTCGCGCGAAGCTGGAGATTCCGCAAAAGATGCAGGTCAATGAATTTGAGTTTGCTACGGTGGTATCGAATCTTCTGGAAAATGCGCTTAATGCAGCCGCGAAGACGGAAAACGAAACACTGCGGTTCGTGGAGATATCCGCCAGGTGTGTGAAGGATAAGCTGATCCTCTGTATTACGAACGGCTGCTACAAAGCGCCGGAGATATCGAAAAGTACTGGGCTTCCCATATCTGAAGGGGGAGGCCGCCATGGATACGGAATGCAGAGCGTACTGGCTTTTGTCAGAAAAAATGAGGCAGTATTTGATTTTCATGTGAAGGATCATATCTTTTCCGTAAAAATACTTTTTCAGATATAAAATG
>CAMTFT010000041.1 GCA_947071365.1 uncultured bacterium
AGATGTAGCTCCGTCTCGTGGGCTCGGAGATGTGTATAAGAGACAGATCCGTACTTGAGCTGAACGAGCTGGTAAAGGCTTGTGAGGAAGAATTTGGTGTATCTGCAGCAGCAGGCGTTGTAGTAGCAGCAGCAGGCCCGGCAGAAGCAGTAGAAGAGAAGGATGAGTTCGACGTAGAACTTACAGAAGTAGGCCCGAACAAGGTTAAGGTTATCAAGGTTGTTCGTGAAGCTACAGGTCTTGGTCTGAAGGAAGCTAAGGCAGTTGTAGACGAAGCTCCGAAGGTAGTAAAGGAAGGCGCTTCCAAGGCAGAGGCAGAAGAGCTGAAGACAAAACTCGAAGCAGAAGGCGCAAAGGTTACACTGAAATAGTCGCGAAAGCTACGAGTCGTGCGAAAATAGAAAAAGACGCAGGATGCAAATTTATTTGCAATTCTGCGTCTCTTTTTATTTTCATAGGGCGACAGCCCGCGCACGAGGAAAATGCAAAGCATTTTTCGAGTGTGCACGGCTCGAAGGTAGAGGGAAGCAAAGCATTTTCCGAGTGTGCACGGCTCGAAAGTAGAGAAATGCAAAGCATTTTTCGAGTGTGCACGCTCGAAAGTAGAGGGAAGCAAAGCATTCCGAGTGTGCACAAGGAAAATGGAAGGAACTTTCAAATTTTTCTTGACACTTCTTGCCATTTGTGCTAGAGTGTAATTTGCACTATTGTGCAGGATTATGCCCTACGGTATAACTATGCCCAAAAGTTGAATCAGACTGCAGAAAGAACAGAGGTGAAACATCAATGGAGAAAAACAGGATACGTCCTATTACAAATGGGAAAGGATTTCGTATGAGCTACTCACGGCAGAAGGAAGTCCTTGAGATGCCGAATCTTATTGAAGTTCAAAAGGACTCTTACCAGTGGTTTCTGGATGAGGGGCTTAAAGAAGTCTTTGATGATATCTCTCCAATCGAGGACTACAGCGGCAAGCTGAGTCTTGAATTTGTAGATTTCAAATTATGTGAAGATGATGTGAAATACTCTATCGAAGAGTGTGTGGAGCGTGACGCTACGTTTGCCGCACCGTTGAAGGTAAGGGTTCGTCTTCATAATAAAGAGAATGATGAAATCAGTGAGCATGATATTTTCATGGGAGACCTTCCGCTGATGACTGCTACCGGTACGTTCGTTATCAACGGTGCGGAGCGTGTTATTGTCAGCCAGTTGGTTCGTTCCCCTGGTATTTATTATGCGATCGCCCACGATAAGCTGGGAAAAGAGCTGTATTCCTGTACGGTCATTCCGAACCGCGGCGCATGGCTGGAATACGAGACAGACTCCAATGATGTTTTTTATGTACGTGTGGACAGGACAAGAAAGGTTCCGGTTACTGTCCTGATTCGTGCGCTTGGCATCGGTTCCAATGCAGAGATCATAGATTTGTTCGGCGAAGAGCCGAAGATTGTAGCTACACTGGCAAAAGATACTTCCGAGAATTACGAGGAAGGTCTGTTGGAGCTTTATAAGAAGATCCGTCCCGGCGAGCCGCTGGCAGTAGAGAGCGCGGAAAGCCTGATCATGAGCATGTTCTTTGACCCGCGCCGTTACGATCTGGCGAAGGTCGGAAGATACAAGTTCAACAAGAAGCTGATGCTCCGCAACCGTATCAACGGACACATTCTTGCTGAGGATGTTATCGATACTTCCACCGGCGAGATCATTGCCGAGGCAGGTACGGAGGTGAACCGCGAGCTGGCTGACAGGATTCAGAATGCAGCCGTTCCGTTCGTCATGATCCGTACGGAGGAGAGGGATGTCAAGGTCATCTCCAGTATGATGGTAGACCTTCGCAATTACGTGGACTGCGAGCCGCGTGAGCTGGGGATCACAGAGTTAGTATACTACCCGGTGCTGCAGAAAATACTGGAAGAAAATGAGAATATTGAAGATATCAAGGATGCGGTCAGAAGATCTGTGCATGACCTGATCCCGAAGCATATTACAAAGGAAGATATCATTGCTTCCATCAACTACAATATCCATCTGGAGTACGGCATCGGTACGGATGATGATATCGACCATCTGGGCAACCGTCGTATCCGTGCGGTGGGCGAGCTGCTTCAGAATCAGTACCGTATCGGTCTGTCGAGACTGGAGCGTGTCGTTCGTGAGCGTATGACGACGCAGGAGATTGAAGGGATCTCCCCGCAATCCCTGATCAACATTAAGCCGGTGACGGCAGCGGTGAAGGAATTCTTCGGTTCTTCCCAGTTGTCACAGTTCATGGATCAGAACAACCCGCTGGGTGAGCTGACGCACAAGAGACGTCTTTCCGCCCTGGGTCCTGGTGGTCTTTCCAGAGACCGTGCCGGATTCGAGGTACGAGATGTCCATTACTCCCATTACGGAAGAATGTGCCCGATCGAGACCCCTGAAGGTCCGAACATCGGCCTTATCAACTCACTGGCTACGTACGCAAGAATTAACGAGTACGGTTTCGTAGAGGCTCCGTACCGTAAGATCGATAAATCTGACCCGAAAAATCCGAGGGTCACAGAAGAAGTTGTCTATATGACAGCAGACGAAGAAGATAATTACCATGTTGCACAGGCGAACGAAGCGCTGGATGCAGAAGGGCATTTCATCAGAAAGAATGTTTCCGGCCGTTACCGTGAGGAGACTCAGGAGTACGAGAGAAGCATGTTCGATTACATGGATGTGTCCCCGAAGATGGTGTTCTCCGTGGCTACGGCGCTGATTCCGTTCCTGGAGAACGATGATGCGAACCGTGCGCTGATGGGTTCCAACATGCAGCGTCAGGCCGTGCCGCTTCTGACGACGGAGGCGCCGGTAGTCGGTACAGGTATGGAGACGAAGACGGCTGTTGACTCAGGTGTATGTGTGATCGCGAGAAATTCCGGTATCGTGGAGCGCTCCACATCAAAGGAGATCGTGATCCGTACGGATGACGGTATGCGTGATGAATATCACCTGATGAAATTCGTTCGAAGCAATCAGAGCAACTGCTACAATCAGAGACCGATCGTATACAAGGGCGACCGTGTGGAGAAGGGAGACGTCATTGCAGACGGAGCTTCCACATCAAACGGTGAGATCGCTCTTGGAAAGAACCCGCTGATTGGATTCATGACCTGGGAAGGATATAACTACGAGGATGCCGTTCTCCTCAGCGAGAAGCTTGTTATGGACGATGTATATACATCCGTTCATATCGAGGAGTATGAGGCGGAATCCCGTGATACAAAGCTGGGACCGGAGGAGATTACAAGGGACGTTCCGGGTGTCGGCGACGATGCACTGAAGGATCTCGATGAGAGAGGTATTATCCGCATTGGCGCTGAGGTGCGTGCCGGTGATATTCTGGTCGGAAAGGTTACTCCGAAGGGAGAGACAGAGCTGACGGCAGAGGAACGTCTGCTGAGGGCTATTTTTGGTGAGAAGGCCCGGGAAGTAAGGGATACTTCCCTGAAAGTACCTCACGGTGAGTACGGTATCGTTGTGGATGCCAAGGTATTTACCCGTGAAAACGGCGATGAGCTGGCTCCTGGTGTAAATCAGGCAGTACGCATTTACATCGCGCAGAAGAGAAAGATCTCAGTCGGTGACAAGATGGCCGGCCGTCACGGAAACAAGGGTGTTGTTTCCCGTGTGCTTCCGGTAGAGGATATGCCGTTCCTTCCGAACGGACGTCCGCTTGATATCGTTCTGAATCCTCTGGGCGTGCCGTCCCGTATGAATATCGGTCAGGTGCTGGAGATCCACCTGAGCCTGGCTGCAAAGGCACTGGGCTTTAACGTGGCGACCCCGGTATTCGACGGCGCAAACGAGAAGGATATTATGGACACTCTGGATCTGGCGAATGATTACGTCAACCTGGAGTGGGATGAATTCAAGGAAAAACATGGCGATGAGCTGCTTCCGGAGGTTCTGGATTATCTGTATGAGAACAGAGACCACAGGGCGCTTTGGAAGGGTGTTCCGATTTCAAGAGATGGTAAGGTGCTGCTTCGCGACGGACGTACGGGAGAATATTTCGACAGCCCGACGACGATCGGCCACATGCATTACCTGAAACTGCATCATCTGGTAGACGATAAGATCCATGCGCGTTCTACCGGCCCGTACTCTCTCGTTACACAGCAGCCTCTGGGCGGTAAAGCACAGTTTGGCGGACAGCGTTTCGGAGAGATGGAGGTTTGGGCGCTGGAGGCATACGGCGCATCTTACACGCTGCAGGAGATCCTGACTGTCAAGTCGGATGACGTAGTGGGACGTGTGAAGACATACGAAGCAATCATCAAGGGTGACAATATCCCTGAACCGGGTATTCCGGAGTCCTTCAAGGTGCTCCTTAAGGAGCTTCAGTCTCTGGGTCTGGATGTCAAAGTCCTCAGAGATGACAATACAGAGGTCGAGCTGATGGAGTCCATTGATTATGGCGACACCGACCTGCGCTCTGTTATTGAAGGTGACCGCAGATACCACAACAAAGAGGAAGAGTCCTTTGGAAGCTACGGCTTCAGCAAGCAGGAATTCGAAGACGGAGAGCTTGTTGATGTGGCAGAAGAAGAGGGCGCTGATGACTTTTTGGAACTGGAAGAAACTTTTGACGAAGAATAGTGCGTGAAAGGAGTACCATCAATGCCAGAGACAACAAACAATGAAGTGTATCAACCGATGACGTTCGATGCAATCAAGATAGGTCTTGCATCTCCCGATAAGATCAGAGAGTGGTCTCACGGTGAGGTGACAAAGCCGGAAACTATCAATTACAGGACACTGAAGCCGGAGCGTGACGGTCTTTACTGTGAGCGTATTTTCGGACCGAGCAAGGACTGGGAATGCCACTGCGGAAAATACAAGAAGATCCGTTACAAGGGCGTTGTGTGTGACCGATGCGGCGTAGAGGTCACGAAGTCCAGCGTTCGTAGAGAGCGTATGGGCCATATCGAGCTGGCTGCACCGGTATCCCATATCTGGTACTTTAAGGGTATCCCTTCCAGAATGGGACTGATGCTTGACCTTTCTCCAAGAACACTGGAGAAGGTGCTGTATTTTGCAAATTATATCGTTCTGGATCCCGGCACCTCAGATCTCACTTACAAGCAGGTGCTGACAGAGCGTGAGTATCAGGAAGCAAGAGAAAAATGGGGCAGCAGCTTCCGGGCCGGCATGGGTGCCGAGTCCATCAAGGAACTGCTGGAAGCCATTGATATGGAAAAAGAATCTGAAGAGCTGAAAAAAGGTCTTCGGGAATCCACAGGCCAGAAGCGGGCCAGAATCATCAAGAGACTGGAAGTCGTTGAGGCGTTCAGAGAGTCCGGCAACCGTCCGGAGTGGATGGTCATGACCGTGATCCCGGTGATCCCGCCGGATCTTCGTCCGATGGTACAGCTTGACGGAGGCCGTTTCGCGACCTCTGACCTGAATGACCTGTACCGCCGGATCATCAACAGAAACAACCGTCTGAAGAGACTTCTTGACCTGGGCGCACCGGATATTATCGTGCGCAACGAGAAGCGTATGCTGCAGGAAGCAGTTGACGCGTTGATCGATAACGGCCGCCGCGGCCGTCCTGTAGTGGGACCGGGCAACCGTGCGCTGAAGTCGCTGTCCGACATGCTGAAGGGTAAATCAGGACGTTTCCGTCAGAACCTGCTCGGCAAGCGTGTTGACTATTCCGGACGTTCCGTTATCGTCGTGGGGCCGGAGCTGAAGATCTACCAGTGTGGTCTTCCGAAGGAAATGGCGATTGAGCTGTTCAAGCCCTTCGTTATGAAGGAGCTGGTTGCCAACGGCACCTCCCACAACATTAAAAATGCAAAGAAAATGGTAGAGCGTCTGCAGCCGGAGGTATGGGACGTGCTGGAGGATGTCATCAAAGAGCATCCTGTTATGCTGAACCGTGCTCCTACACTGCACCGTCTCGGCATTCAGGCATTTGAGCCGATCCTTGTAGAGGGTAAAGCGATCAAGCTTCATCCCCTCGTATGTACGGCTTTCAACGCCGACTTCGACGGAGACCAGATGGCTGTCCATCTTCCGCTTTCCGTGGAAGCTCAGGCAGAGTGCCGATTCCTTCTGCTCTCACCGAACAACCTGCTGAAGCCGTCAGATGGCGGCCCGGTAGCCGTTCCTTCCCAGGATATGGTGCTCGGTATTTATTATCTGACGCAGGAGAGACCGGGAGCTTTAGGAGAAGGAAAGTTTTTCAAGGATGTAAATGAGGCGATCCTTGCCTATGAAAATAAAGCGCTGACGCTGCAGTCCCGCATCAAAGTCCGCATGAAGAAGACGATGAGCGACGGACGCGCAGTGGAAGATATCGTAGAGTCTACACTGGGACGTTTCCTGTTCAATGAGATCCTTCCGCAGGATCTTGGATTTGTAGACCGTTCTGTTCCGGGCAATGAGCTGAAGCTGGAGGTAGATTTCCTGGTCGGCAAGAAGGGCCTGAAGCAGATCCTGGAAAAGGTCATCAATACACACGGTGCAACAAAGACCGCAGAAGTATTGGATGATATCAAGGCTACCGGATACAAGTATTCCACGAGAGCGGCCATGACGGTATCCATTTCCGATATGACCGTGCCGCCTGAGAAGCCGCAGTTGATCCAGAAGGCTCAGGATACGGTGGATAAGATTACAAAAAACTACAAGCGTGGTCTTATCACAGAAGAAGAGCGTTACAAAGAAGTCGTTGAGACATGGAAAGAGACGGATGATATCCTGACAAAAGCCCTGCTTGACGGTCTTGATAAATACAACAACATCTACATGATGGCTGACTCAGGAGCCCGTGGTTCCGATAAGCAGATCAAACAGTTGGCAGGTATGCGTGGACTTATGGCCGATACGACCGGTCATACCATCGAGCTTCCTATCAAGTCAAACTTCCGTGAAGGTCTTGACGTACTGGAATACTTCATGTCAGCTCATGGCGCACGTAAAGGACTTTCCGATACGGCTCTTCGTACTGCGGACTCAGGTTATCTGACGAGACGTCTCGTCGACGTATCTCAGGAGCTGATCATCCGTGAGGTAGACTGCTGTGAAGGAAAAGATGACATTCCAGGAATGTACGTGCAGTCCTTTGCAGACGGACGAGAAGAGATCGAGAGCGTTCAGGAGCGTATTACGGGACGTGTTTCCTGTGAGACGATCTGTGATAAGAACGGCGAAGTGATCGTTAAAGCCAACCACATGATCACACCGAGGCGTGCTGCCCGCATTATGAAAGAGGGCGTGAATGCAGAAGGTAAGCCGTATGAGAAGATCAAGATCCGTACAGTGCTGACCTGCCGTTCACACGTAGGTATCTGTGCAAAGTGTTACGGTGCGAATATGGCAACCGGTGAGACGGTACAGGTAGGTGAGTCCGTAGGTATCATCGCAGCCCAGTCCATTGGTGAGCCTGGTACACAGCTTACGATGCGTACCTTCCATACCGGCGGCGTTGCCGGCGGCGATATCACTCAGGGTCTTCCCCGTGTAGAGGAGCTTTTTGAGGCAAGAAAGCCGAAGGGTCTTGCAATCATCACAGAGATCTCCGGTATTGCTTCTATCCGCGATACGAAGAGAAAACGCGAGATCGTTGTGACAAATAATGAGACAGGCGAGGCCAAGACGTATCTGATTCCGTATGGTTCCAGAATCAAGGCCGTTGACGGTGTATATCTTGAAGCAGGTGACGCGCTTACAGAAGGTAGTGTAAACCCGCATGATATTCTGAAGATCAAGGGCGTTGAGGCAGTGCAGGACTACATGCTTCACGAGGTACAGCGTGTATACCGCCTGCAGGGTGTTGAGATCAACGATAAGCATATCGAGGTTATTGTTCGTCAGATGCTGAAGAAGATCCGGATCGAGAACAACGGAGATACCGAGTTCCTTCCGGGCTCTCTTGTAGATATTCTGGACTATGACGATATGAATGAGCGGATGATAGAAGAGGGCAAGGAGCCGGCAGACGGCAAGCGCGTAATGCTTGGTATTACGAAGGCCGCACTTGCTACGAATTCCTTCCTGTCAGCAGCATCCTTCCAGGAGACGACGAAGGTACTGACAGAAGCCGCTATTAAGGGTAAGGTCGATCCTCTGATCGGTCTGAAAGAGAATGTTATCATCGGTAAGCTGATTCCGGCAGGTACGGGTATGAGACGTTACCGTGATGTCAAGATCGATATCTCGGGAACGGATGATTACAAGTACGAAGAGGCGATGGAAGATGAGATCACCTTTGATGAGATGGAGGATGAGGCTGAGCTGAATCTCGAAGAGATAAATGATACCGTTGAAGACGCGGAAACAGCAGAGGCGTATGAAGAAGAGCCTGAGCTTGTGACTGCTGGAGTTACAGAAGAAGAATAAGGAGAAAGCCGTTGTAGAATTCTACAGCGGCTTCTTTTCATCATTCGAATTTTTTTTCTGTTCCTTCAGATCCCGCACCAGCTTTTTGAGGGACATATCCTCTGAAAGCCGGTCTGATGTAA
Source organism: uncultured bacterium (assembly GCA_947071365.1). GTDB lineage: Bacteria > Bacillota > Clostridia > Lachnospirales > Lachnospiraceae > Choladousia. The sequence continues at coordinate 8,499 of CAMTFT010000041.1, forward strand.
CATCATATGCCGGCTGCTGCGACGGATATCCGTAAGGCGGCTGGCCATACGGCTTGTAATGGCCGGGAGCAGGCTGCCTGTAAGGGTAAGGCCCCGGACCGGCCTGGCTGTCCTTTGGCGGATAGTAGGATACGCTTTCCTGAGCCTGGTATGGCGCAGCAGCCGGAGCGTGTGGGTAAGGCTGTTGTCCCGATGCCTGACTGCCGGGATGCTGTCCCTGCGCATATGGCATCTGTGGATATGGCCCTTGCGGATACGGCCCCTGTGGGTATGGCGGCTGCGCATAATACGGTTCGGAAGAGTCTTTTTTGTTTTTCTTCTTTTTAATAAAGGGCCGGAAAATAGTCTTCCGTCCGGTCCAGCCGACGATTCGTACCAGTACGATTCCCCAGAAGACTCCGAAGGAATCGATCAGGACATCCCGCTTCGAGGGGCCGCGCCCCGCTACGTAGGATTGGTGGTATTCGTCGCCGCAGGCAAACGCGACGCAGAAAAAGCCGGCCACCAGCATCAGCAGGATCCCGCGGAGGCCGTATACGTACAGTGGAAATGCCACCGCAACGGCCAGGGCGAAATACTCTGTCATGTGGGCCAACTTCCGGACAACGCCGTGAAAACGTGTCGCAAGATTGTCGATCTCCCAGGGTTCAAAATCCGCCCCGAGAAGCTCTCCGCCTGTTTCTATGACTTTGTAGCTGACTTTATAGCTGAGCTGGGAGGAAGTAACTCCATCCTGTGAAGAAAAAGTAAAAATC
>CAMTFT010000042.1 GCA_947071365.1 uncultured bacterium
TTCCATTGATATGGCCGCGCACCGTGAGTCCTCCCGAGGATTCTCCTCCGATAATCGCCCCCGTTTCCTGCATCTTTGCGGAAATATGTTTAAAGCCCACCGGCACCTCATAGCACTTTTCGCCAAAGGATTCCGCCATCCGGTCCAGCATATGGGTCGTGGCTACATTCCTTACGGCAGGTCCCTGCCACTTTTTGTATTTCAGCAGGTAATAATACAGAAGCATCAGGATATCATTTGCCGTCAGATAATTTCCCTCATCGTCCACCACGCCGAGACGGTCCGCGTCCCCATCCGTGGCAATGCCCAGATCGCAGTCCATCTCCTTGACGTACGTACAGAGCTCCGTCAGGGATTCTCTGCTGGGAGCCGGCATCCTGCGCCCAAACAGCGTATCGTGGGTCTCATGGATCAGGTCGATCTCACAGCGCGCCGTGGAAAGGATCGTCTTCATCGATATCTGGCTGACTCCATACATCGGATCCAGTACGATGTGCAGCCCACGATCCCGGATCGCCTGCATATCAATATTCGCAATGATATTGTCAAGATACTCATTCAGCGGGTTAAATTCTGTCACCATCCCCGCCGCAAGTGCCTTCTCGTACTCCACAGCCACGATGCCCCCGGCCTTTTCCGCCTCCCTGGCATACGCTTCTATCTCTTTTGTCTGCTCCTCATTCGCGTCCCTGCCACCGTACGTAAACACCTTAATTCCATTGTATATGGCGGGATTATGGCTGGCCGTCACCATCATGCCATAATGTAGCTGATGCTTTTCCACATAAAACATAACCAGCGGCGTCGGTGAGGAACGATTCACGAACAGGCACTTGATTCCCTCTGCGGCAAACACCTCACAGGCCCACTTTACGGCCTCCTTGGAGAGAAACCTTCTGTCATATCCGATAACGATACCTTCCTCTGCTACACCTTCATTTTTCATTTTCATGGACATTGCTTTTGCGAGAAGCTGAATATTCTGCCTCGTAAAGCCGTCCCCGATGACGGCTCTCCAGCCGCCTGTACCGAATTGTATCATACCTGCCTCCTTTTCTTGTTGATATCCCGAATGGCGATTCCCTGCATTGTCTCTTCCAGGGGGCGCTTGCGTTTAGTAGTGTCTTCCGGACGGCGGTTCCCCTGCATCATCTCTTCCAGGGACCGCTTGCGCTTAGTAGTTCCACGAAGCGGTACGTAAGCGAGCAAAATACGCTCGCTAAGTACCGTCGGGAACCATGTCCCTTGCAGAGATGATGCAGGGGAACCGCCTGTTTGCTGATATTTGCACCGTACGTGGTGCGAATGTTTGTTGATGGTTGAACTGTTGCATGGTGTGAACGTTTGCTGATATCTGGACCATTGCGCGGTGTAAACGTTTGGTGATATCTGAACCATTGCGCGGTGTGAACGTTTGCTGATATCTGAACTATTGCACAGTGTGAGCGTTTGCTGATATCTGGACTATTGCGCAGTGCGAACGTTCGGTAATATCTGAAGCACTGCGTGGTACAGGCCGTTGCGTTACATCGTATGGAGCAATGTTATTCAGATAAAAGTATGCAACACACAACAGGGAAGGTCTCCGCAGGGCGGAACTGCGACTGTAGCGAGCCGTGCAAATGGTTGGGGCACAGAATATCGGAAAAGTCGTAGAATTTCTGCGTTCCAGCAGAAATTCTAGCAGGCATTATTTAAAAAAGGAATGTGCTGCGCACATTCCCGCGCCGAGCGCGGTCGCTTGCGACATATTACATCTTCGCGCGAGTGCGCATCCACGCGGAGCTTTTTTATGTCATAGGAGACAAAGTTTCCTATGACATAAAGAAATGTGCATCAGGCACATTTCTGAGTTGCCTGCGGCGGCTTTGGAAATATTCTGGGAGCCTGGCATTTGCCGGCGCAGCGATTCGGAGCAGTGGAGCCCTGCGGAGTCCTTCGCTGTGTCCGGGCTGCCACTGACGAAACATCATCGCTGTGTGTGCTGTGTGCTCTGCTTCTGTGCAGTTCACCCCATCGTCACTTCCACCGTGTGTTCCGTACCAGCGGGGAACTGCGCGATCCGCGTGACCTCTTCTCCGTCAACGATAATGCGCTTTACGCCTTTCATGACTCCCTCCGGGTTTTTCACCGTGATTCGATAAGTGGCCCCCCGCCATTTCCTGACTACCTCAAAGCCACTCCATTCCCCTGGAATACAGGGGTCTACCAGCAGATAATCGAGCTGCGGCCGGATACCCAGTATATACCTCGTAGCTGAAAAGTACGCCCATCCTCCGCTGCCTGTCATAAAGGGATGGCGTGCCCTTCCGAACGCCGTATGGTCTTTTCCCATAATGAACTGACAGTAGGAATACGGCTCCGCCTCTCTTATTTCTATCATATCATTTTGGCGGCTCGGACACAATGCCCGGTAATATTTCATTGCCTTATCTCCGCGCCCAAGACGGCATTCGGCCGCCCACGCCCAGGGATTCGGATGGCTGAATACGGCCCCATTCTCCTTCACGCCGGGATAAACCCTGGTAACAAAGCCCACCTCTTCATCCGGTACCGTATAGGCGGGAGCATTCAGCATAATTCCGTAAGGCGTGTACAGGTATTCCTCGATACTGTCCATCGCCGAAATTCCCTGCTCATACGTAGCAGCTCCCGACAGTACAGCCCAGGCGTTGGATTCCAGATGTATTTTTCCTTCTGCATCCTTCATGGTTCCGATTTTTCTTCCGCTCTTTGTGATGCCCCGAATGAACCATTTTTCATCCCAGAGCTGCGTCTCGCACGTCTTCTTTACCGTGCGGTACATATTTTCATACTTTTCAATATCCTCCTGCACACCCTTTTGCTTTGCCAGCTCCAGAAAATGCTCCAGCGCCCACACATGCAGAAAGGACACAAGCGCGCTTTCTCCGCCGCCCAGATTCAGGCAGTCATTCCAGTCCGCCCGCAGTCCCAGGCAGACGCCGTGAGCCCCCACCTGTTCAAAGGAGAAATCAAGGATCTTTTTCATATGCTCATAGACCGTTCCCTCTCCTTCATCCGCATAGCCGATGACATATTCCAGGAAGTCCTTCTCCCCTGTCTCCCGGATGTATTCCGCAATGGCAGGAATCAGCCAGAGTGCATCATCGGAGCACGTATCCTTCAAGCCGTGAATACGGTCTTTTTCATCCGGCACCGGAACCACAGTAGGCGAAGAAAATGGCCGTACCTCCTCCTGAGGCTCAAACCACGCCGGGTCAAACAGATGAAGCCCGTAGCCTTTGGAGACAAGGCCGTGAAGAAGCTGCTCGATCCGCTGCCTGCACCGCTTTGGATTGGAGTGCGGTATCGTCATGGCATCCTGGGATGTATCGCGAAAGCCAAGTCCCGTCCTTCCGCCAACCTCGATAAAGGAGGCGAATCTAGAAAACATGATATTTACCTCTGCCTGATACAGATTCCACGTATTCAGCATCGTATTCATGTCCTCATCCGGTGTGCGCACCTGAAGCTGTGAAAATTTTTCTTCCCAGTAATCTGCCAGCTCCTTAATCGCCCGGTCAACATTTTCAAATTTGCTGTATTTCTCCCGGATCGGATACGCGGCCTCCCGGTTCCCTTCTCCCAGCAAAAAGACGACCCTTACCTCTTCACCCGGAGCGAGCAGAATATTTTTCTGAAGAGCGCCGCAGTGATTTCCGCCCTTTTCCGTCGAAGAACCGCACACTCCACGCTCCACCGCCTCGGGATTCGTCTCTGTCCGGTAAGCCCCTATGAAACGATCCCTGACGCAGTCGTAGCCATCCGGCTCAAAGCTGGCAGTAAAATACTGGTATCCGAATTCCTCATAGAACAGATCATGCTCTATGACGCCATTCTCATAAGAGGAACCCGCCGCATAAAGGCTCATCTGGAAATTCTGGTTATCCATGTCAATATGATGGAAAGAAAATTCACAGTACGAAAAAACACTCAGCCTGCGCGCTGTGTCACTTTCATTCTTTATCCGGACATCCCATAACTCCACAGCATCCCCCAGCGGAATCATCAGGCGCTGGGATGCATGGATTCCCTTATAATCACATTCATAAACGGAGTAAGACATCCCGTGGCGACACCTGTATTTCGCCTGTGTGAGCGGCTTTCCCACCGGCTGCCAGGAAATGCTCCAGTAATCTCCATCCTCCGCATCCCGCAGATACACGTAATGTCCCGGACGGTCCATAGGCACCCCATTGGGCCGAAATCTCGTAATCCGGTGATACTGCGGCGTTTTGTAGAAAAGATATCCTCCTGCCGTGTGGTTCACCACAGCACACATATCCTCCACTCCGATATAATTCGTCCAGGATGCCGGAACATCCACTCGGTCAATACAATACTCCCTGTGCTCATTGTCAAAATATCCGTATCTCATACCAACCTCCCAAAAATTTTTCCTGTATTTGCAGTCTCCTGCAGCGAAACACATTCCTGTTCTTGAAAAGAATGCGCAAATCAAAGTTTCCTATTATCATAATAAAACGACGGACAGCAAATGAACACTGTCCGTCATGTGAATATTTGTTTTTCGTTGTATTTTTATGCCAGTTCTGTCTTCACAGCAGGCGGTCTGTGGCATACTGTCGGAATTACCGAGGAGACACCGTGGCACCCACTCTATTTCCGCAGCGTCATCCTACCCGAAAAGCCCGTCTTTTTATTAAACAGCTTTTTGTACGCCTTTACTTTATTCTTCGGCACCCGGATCACGGCCCTCTTATACACGCCCTTCACCGCAGCTTTTCCAACAGACCGAAGCTTTTTACTCTGAATCGTAAGTGTACGCAGGTTCTTACAGCCCTGAAAAGCATTTTTACCTATCATCTGAAGAGATTTCCCGATCACGACCTTTTTCAGCGAAGTACATTGATAAAAAGCACCGTTTCCAATGGTTACAACAGAGTTTGGAATTGTAACTGATGCCAGCTTTTTGCAGCCCCGGAAAGCGTACGTTCCTATAGAAGTCACATATTTGCCTATCGTAATTTTCTTCAGATACTTATTATTCATGAAAGCCTTATTACCAATCGATGTAACCTGGTATATATAGCCGTCCACTTTGACCGTCGCAGGTATCTTAAACGTAGAAGTTTTCTTTTTTACGAGCCCTTTAAGTTCTACAGATTTAACCATTCCATTGCTGGCTATGATCCGATAATAAGCTCCGCCGGACTTCACAACGCTTCCCACCGCAGGATATGCGACCTGCGGATTCGAAGATGATGCACCGGAAGCCGCCGATGCAGCAGGCTGGCTCGGCGTAGATGGCCTGTTTGGCGTAGCCGACTGGCTTGGCGTAGTAGGCTGGGTCGGTGTTGTCGCACCTGTACCGCCGCCTGTACTGCCACCTGAACTTCCCGTGCCGCTGCCTGTGCTGCCGCCCGTATTTCCTGTGCCGCTACCTGAACTTCCTGTACCGCTGCCTGTGCTGCCACCCGTACTTCCTGTACCGCCGCCCGTGCTACCTGTGTTACCTCCTGTATTCCCTGTATTGCCGCCTGGATTTGTTCCACCACTGCTTCCGGCCGGTACAAATTCCACTGATACCGAGTACTGCTTTTTCGTCACTCCATCCGGAGCGGTCAGCGTGTAGATTACCGGATTGGTAAAATTGTGTTTTGATCCATTCCAATAACCGCTGGGAAGCTGAACCCCCATTCCTGCTCCGTAATCTATTGAAGGCTGCAGGTTCGTAACATCCGTCCCCTCCGAAATACGAAGCACAATCGTATTTTCACCGATAATGCCAATCACATCAGCCTTCAGGCCAGGGTTATTCTTTTGCTCCAAATCAAACTGATAAAATCTCGCTTCATTGGAGCCATGTATCTGAATCGTTATATCCACCAGAATACTGCCGCCCGTTGTCGTGTCACTGATACAGTATGTGGACGTATACGTACCGATCTGTGCTGTCGGAGTACCCTCATACATAAAATATGGTCTCCAGGTTGTTGGCATATTCGTACACCTGACACCAGATGGCAGGTTTTCCTTTACAGCAACCGTCGCATAATTACCACTTCCGCCAGATACGGACGAAGAATATGGATACTGATCCGCACCACCCTTTATCATATGCAGCGTCTCCGCTGTCATGCGAAGCCTTTCACTTACCTTCACTTTTCCAGCCGACGCAGCCACCGCTCCATAATTGCCGGGCAATACTTCCGTAGCACACAGCCTGATATCCGCGCCATCATCCCCGGCCTGCAGTACCGCATCCTGGGCAACAAAAGTGTATGATTCGTCTACTGATTTCGCAACGCGGATTCCATATATTTCAAACTGATCCGGCCCAAAAACAGGAGATTTTTCTCCATTGTTGTACGTAAGCTGCACTGTGACTCCCGTCAGATCCAGCTTCTGTCCATCCAGATATTGCGTCGTTCCCATTTTTGACAAAACTGCCAGCGATGTCGGAGCTTTTTGCACAACTGTAATCGGACAGGTTACACTAGCACCATAGTACGTAAACGTGATACTCTTATCCGTCTCTGTCAAAGGCCGTTTTATATCATAATCAAAACCGCTGTAAATGTATTTCGTCACTCCGCCTATCGTCGCCTGCAGGCACAGATTTCCCACTTTAAAATATTCTCCGCTGTTAAACGTCAGAGGAAGAAACCTGCTTGGAACAGCAAGCGCTGTTACAGTCCCGCTTGCCGGGGCTTTTACCTCAATGGAAAATGTAGCGCTCTTTTGCATATAGGTGACCGTGATCGTTTTTGTTCCCGGCGTTGTATTGTCAAAACCGCTCACCATATTATCCGTGATGGTGATACCTGCACCGCCATTTACGCTAAGCCTGCCCCAGAATGACGGACGTTCTCCTATATAGCATAATGTCGGTGTACCCGTCACCGTCAAGGTTGTAATATCGTCAGCACCGATACGCACCGGTCCGTCCTCTGTCATCTTCCAGTCGCCGCTGAAATCCCAGCCTTCGTAGGAAGTCTGATTCTTTATCTGTTCCTCCGTCAGCAGCATTCCGTCTTCCGACAGAGTTCCCGATGGAGAGCCTATTGCCGGAATATTTCCCGTCTTCGCATAACAGCTTGTCAGATGCCCGGAAAGCCCCCCATAGCCATTTACCACATTACTGTTTGCAAGGCCGCAAAGCTGACCCACTACGACATTGCCACCCGTTACAGAAATGCTTCCTGAATGGATACAGTAGCTTAAGCCTCCGCCCATGCCACCGTATTTTCTCAGTTCTCCTGCAATTCCTCCCGCGTATACGTCATAAGACGCCCCATTTGGCTGGTTTATCGTAATACTTCCCTTACTGTAGCACTTTTCCACGCTTCCCATCTGGATTCCGGCAATACCGCCAGCCCAGCTCTTTGATGCAGGCATAGTAAGAACCACTGTAGCGGTAAAACCACAGCCCTGAATCACCCCGGCCTCATTCCGCCCGGCTATTCCGCCAAATGATGTTTCATCGTAGATGCTCTGGCTCCTTAAAAATCCTGCATTCACTGTCCCCTTTGCCACACAGTCCCTGATCTGACCACTGTTGACCTGGGCAAAAATCCCCTGAGTACTGGTAAACTCATCGTTAAAAGCCGCCTCAATGGTAAGATTCTGGATCGTACCGTTGTTTTTGCCCACAAGAGGCCGGCGAAGGCCACGGATCGTATGGCCGTTTCCGTCCAGCACACCCCTGAAATTCGTCACGGTCAGATTGAGCTGTCCATTCACAGCGATGTCCGCCCCCAGTCGATAATGTGCATCCGCATCGTTGCCGATCAGATTCAAATCACGGAAAGTCGATATCACATAGGGATTCTGGCTGCTTCCGTCTCCCTGCGCAGGAACAGAAATGCTTCTACCATCTCCGATAATCATATACCGGATGTTTGTGCCGCCATCCTCCGGCACCGTAAATTTGCCGTCTTTCAGATGGACAACGATCGCCGCTGTCGGTGGGAGAGAATGCGCTTTCCCGCTCTCCCCCATATAGAGCGGATAGCTCTTTACCTTCTGATATACAATAGAATCGCCGTAAAAACCGTACACACCACTGGACTCCTGCGCGATCACCGCAGTATAAAAGGATGTCAGAATATCTGCGAAATTCCTGCCATCTCCAAGCACCTTTTCTACATATGTCCCAGGAGAACAGTTTGCGCTCTCCTTATAAAACTGTGGAAACAGGCGCATCGGATCATAACCGCCGCACTTCTGATCGATCATATATCTGACGAACAGATACGGCATACCGTAATCCCTCGCCGTGCTGTCCCGGTAATCCCGGTAGAACAAGGAAGAACCGTTACGGATATCGGCATTGCCGGCTATCCCGTCCAACCAGCCGCTGCTGTCAGTGCCGCCCCAGATATAATCCATCGCTGCTACAGCCAGCCCTTCATTCAACCATGTATACGGATAATATGTGTTATATTGCGCCATCAACTGGAAGAGGGCGTGCTGGCCTTCATGAACCAGAAGCGCGTTGCGGGAATTCATTTCCCCATACTGATATTCTGACGCGTCCGGCACATTGATGTGGATCGCAGTGATTCCACTGTCATTTTTGAAAACACCGCTGGCCCCGCTCAGCTTCTCAAGCAAAATGGAGAGTTTCCCCGTATTATCCTGACACGGGATACTGCCTCCCGCCATCGCATTCAGCATCTCATACGGCCGCCCATCGTACGTGCGCGCCATATCCTTCGCAATCGCATCCGTCTTGCCTGTCGCATCGTAGCTCTCTTTCAGAGACTTATCCATCCAGACGTAGCAGTGTTCTCCGCTCCCGATACAAACGTACGTCTTACCATTTCCGCCAGAAGTATGAATAAATTTCTCCGTACCCGTCGAATACGATACTGCCCCTGAAGTCACAACAGGCTGATTTCCGGCAGACGTCTGCACGTCCTGCCCTACGATATCCGCTGACTGAGCAGACCGGACTGATTTGCCGCTTCCGCCCGTACTGTCAAAATACAGCGTCCCCGTACTCTGAACATCCGTCGTATTTGTATTTACAATCACTGCGTATTCACCAGAAATCGTCTCTCCCGCGTTCCCTTCAGTGACAGCAGCAAAAGCCTCTGTCCCACCCACGCCGAGCATGAGCAGACACCAAAAGCTCACCTTTATTATACATTTTGCTACCCTGTTTCTCATATAACCCTCTAAATCCCCCATTATCATCCTGTCTCTTATACACATCTCCGAGCCCACGAGACGGAGCTACATC
>CAMTFT010000043.1 GCA_947071365.1 uncultured bacterium
GATGTAGCTCCGTCTCGTGGGCTCGGAGATGTGTATAAGAGACAGAAATGAGATACTGGGGCAGGCAGGACTTAAAGACAACAATCCCTGGGAATGGGTAAAAATATCCCATGGTGTTACATTCGATGATTATTTTTGGGTCAGATTCCCTGGCGAAAATCTTAATTGGAAGGATGTGATGGTTCGTGAATGATTACAAATTGTCAACCAAGACGATGGTCATGACTTCTGGCAGTTCCAAAGGAACACAGCCAAAATTTTACGAAAATGGATTTTGGTACAAAAGGAATGTGAATGGATACGAAGGAGATGCGGAATATCTTTGTTCCTTGGTACTGGAGTATTCCAATGCAACTAACTTTGTTTCGTATGAACGGTGTACGATCAATGGCGCGAATGGTTGTCGGTCAAAGTCTTTTATCAATGCTGGAGAAATGTTTTATAGCTTTGAGCGGCTGCACAATATGTCCAGAGGGAATAACCTCGAAGAAACTATCAGAGAGTTTCCGACATGCATCAGCCGTATCCAATATGTCAAAGATTTTCTTTCTGAAGATTATGGGTACGATTGTTCGGAATATTTATCCCAGATACTATCTTTGGACGCACTGACTTTAAATTGCGACAGGCACTTTAATAACCTGGGTGCAATCATTAATATTGATACAGGCGTTTGCTCTCCTGCACCAATCTTCGACAATGGTGACTCCCTTCTCAGCAATTTTCACAAATTCAATTCTGAGATATTATACGAAAACATTGAGCGCGTATATGCCAGGCCATTTAGTGCTGACCATATAAGGCAAGCTTTAGATGCCGGCATTGGACTTAAATTAAATTATGCAGGACTAGAAGAGCGTCTTTCCCTGGAGCCAGACCGCAGACCAATCACAGTCCTTAAGCTTCAGATGGAGAAGATGCGGAATATCATTCCAGAAATAACTAAGCAGGAGCTGGAAGAAACATTCTGACTTTCCAATAAACAGGCGAATACGATGAATCTTTTCTGGAAGGAACATAGTTCCCGACGATACTTAGCGGGCATATTTTGCCCGCTTATTTTTGTTCTTATATTCTCTTCCTTTGCCTGATGATCAGCGCCGCCCCGATCATCACCATCCCCACCGCAAACATCCAGGGCTTTCCCGCATAATCTCCCTTTGTCATAGAGAACAGATAGAATTTTCCAAGCCGGTCTCCTCCTCCAAAACAGATTGCGTAATACATCACAGGCACCATGTATCCTGTCACCGTATTTCCGGTGAGAGATGACGTCACCATTCCAAGGCCGCCCAGGAAAATGCCATCCGCAATCGTACCACAGACGAGAGCCACTGAGATATCACATCCCTTCTCCCGCATATAAACTGCAAAAACCAAAATAAACAGTACGAGTATTCCGAGGGAATACAGCACCCGGATACCGTAGACAATACTGCTGCTGACGTATTTTGACGAGACAAGCTCTTCTGTTTCCGGCGACTGCTCCGGCAGGAAAACGGGTGTCAGCAAAAGAATACCGATCAGCGCGACAAATCCCTCCAGCGGCATGGCCGCTTCCAGCGCACCGAGCTGCGAAATCCCGAATAAAACGGGAGTCAATAAAAGTACCAGAGCGGAGAGCGCAATATGCGGCAGAGCATTATGACGTATGTTCATTTTTGCGATAGAAAATATCTGCAAGGACAGTTCTGAATTTTTTCCTTCCACCTATGATCCCCCTCCTTCTCCATTCGTAAACACAGACCGTCAGGCAGACGAGCAGAAGTGCGAGCCCTGCCATCAGCAGACGATTCCGTACAAGACGGTTAAAATTTTCCAGAAAATCCGTTATGCGGAACCGGCTGTTTTCCCCCGCGTTATGTCTCGGTGCCAGACGAAGCAGCGCATAGGAACTCTGCACGCTTTTATATCCCGCATTGATATCCACAAACCACCACAGGCACTGCACGGCAGCGGCGATAGGCGTCCCCGTCAGCTCCGTCAGAAACATGCCGAGCGATACTGTCACCATCACCGTGGGCATCAGCCATCCCAGATCGTATTTCAGCGCAGCCAGATAGTCCAGCTTCATCCCTCTGTACAGGCCCCAGACCTCCATATTTGAATAGTATGACAGCAGGATCACGGGAAGCATCACCGCCGCGAGAATCGCTGCATACCGCACCCAGATAATTTTTCCGGAAGAAATGCTGCGGCCGTAGATCAGCTCCGTCATCTTTGCCCGCCTGTCCTTCAGGCACAGCACCACCGCAAGAAATACCGGCAGCACCGAGAGTACCATGACTCCCGCATAGTCACAGAACAGTCTGGCGTATCCGCCGGTAAATCTGTCCTTGTCTCTGACGAGCTGGTATTCCACCTTCGCTTCCTCATACGTGATATCCTTCGTTCCAAATCCAATCAGTGCATCCAGCGCGTAATCAGAGCCGCCCCCCAGAAGTTTATCCACCGCGTCCATGCATTCCTTAAATTCCGTATAGGAGAGCCCTTCCTTCAAAGCAGGAATATCCTCCCCTGCCTCCAGTATCTCTTCCTTTTCCAGCCCTGTCAGCCGCGCAAGAATCTGCGCCATCTCTTCTTTTTCCGCGTCATTTAACCGCACCGTTTTGTAAAATCCGATGGGATACGTGGTGTAAACATTCTGTGTGTATTCCTGCCAGAGTAATTCCAGAGCTGCCGGCATGATGACTTCCGGTATCTCCTCATTGCGCACTCCATAATTCTGCCCCGGCCTGGGCTCCTCTACCACCCTGTCACCAAAATGAAACACACCCTGGGAATACAGGCCCAGAAACAATATGGCTACGAACAGGAGGTACGACACGGAACAGATCACCTTTTTCAGCTCCTTTACCAGCAGCATCACAGCTCACCTCCCGCCTGAGTATCCGGACTTTCGGCTTTGTTTTCATAAATATCCGGGGCCTCGACTCCACTCTCGTAAATATCCGGGGCTTCGGCTCCATTCCCATATATATCCACGGCCTCGGCTCCATTCTCATAAAGGTACAGCATATATGCATCCTCAATGTTTGGCTCGCAGACCTGCGCATCCTTCACAGCCGTTTCTGACAGAAACCTGAGGAAGACCCTGCTTCCCTGGGTGTGCATACTTGTGATCTGAAATTCCTTTTTCAGCCGGGGCAGTTCCCGCCTATCGGCTTCCTTCGTAAACACTTTTCCCCTGGCGCTTTGAAGCAGCGCATCCACAGTCCCATTGTAAAGAAGGCAGCCTTCATTCAAAATCGCAATATCCTCACAGGTCGCTTCAATATCCCCCACAATATGCGTCGATAATATGACGATCCGCTCCTGTGCCACTTCGCACAGCAGGTTGCGGAAACGGATGCGCTCCTCCGGGTCAAGCCCCGCCGTCGGTTCATCCACGATCAGCACCTTCGGCTGGTTCAGCAGCGCCTGTGCGATTCCCAGCCGGCGTTTCATTCCGCCGGACAGCGCTTTCACCTTTTCCCTTCGGTGGTCATACAGATTAACCTTCCGCAAAAGCTGCTCCGTCCGTCTGCGGCGTTCTCCCGGCGCGATGCCTGAAAGGAGTCCCAGATAATCCATGGCCTCCTCCACTCTCATGGACGGATAGACAGAAAACTCCTGCGGCAGATACCCCACGATCCGGCGGATCTCCTTTGTATTTTCCACAGGAATGCCGCAGATACTGATGTTTCCTTCATTTTTCTGAAGCAGCGTCGTCAGAATCTTCATCAGCGTTGTCTTTCCAGCGCCGTTCCTTCCCAGCAGCCCAAACATCCCCTGACCGATCACCAGATCCACATGATTCAGCGCCTGTTTGCTTCCGTAGAATTTACTTAAGCCATTGATAATTATTTTGTCGTCATTCATTTCTTATGCCTCCTTCTTCCGACTTTGCCATAAAGAAATACTTCCGCGTAATATAATTTCTGCCCATAATGTTTTTCCCATTAATGATTTCTTCCTTGTCGCAATTCTCTCCTTATGACACCAGAAGCATAACAAATGAATATCAACTTTTTATCTACTTCCGCACAATAATTTTCCTTCTTACCGATATCCCCTGCACCATTATCTGAAACAGACATCACCAGAAAAACAGCGGGATACCGATGCCAAAACATCAGAACCCCGCCTTCACACACGCCCCCTTTTCTCTGTTGGAAAGATGCAGATATCCTCCGTGCTTTTCACACAGAATCCTGCATATATGAAGCCCCATTCCCATATGACCGCCATCCGCTTCCCGGCCCGCATGGTAAAACGGCTGATCCGCCTTTTCCAGAGCTTCATCCGAAAAGCCCGGCCCATCGTCGTATACCGTGACTGTCAACCCCCGTTCATCCGAAAGAACCGCTGTGACGCTGCTCCTGGCATAGCGGGCGGCATTCGAAAACAGATTTTCGCAGACCTGAAGCACGATGTCTGCGTCCACCAACAAGGTCGATGCCCTGAGACGGAAGCAGTCTATCTCAAACCGCACCGTCTCATTCGTCTCATGCTCCCCGGACGTTTCCTGCATACCGCCTTTTTGCTCTCCGGCTCTTTCCCGTTTGTTATCCCTTCGTTCCACAGACGTTTCCTGTATACCACCCCTTTGCTCCCCAGCCTTCTTCTGTCTGACCTCACCATCCGCCCTTTCGCAGATCACCTTCCCGACCTCTTCAAGCTGCATGACCAGCTCCTGCGCCTGCACTTCCTCCTTCTGGATCTCGATATCCTCCAGCCTTTGCAGGTGGTTCATCGTCTGCACGTACTCCTCCAGCCGCCCGATATGATATCTCATAGTGACTGCCGTGGAAACGATTTTTTCCTCCGTCATCCTTCCGTCTGGCACAAACCGTATCATCATGTCCGCCTGCCCCTTCAGCACCGTGAGGGGCGTGCGAAGATCATGGGCAAAAGCCGCATTGAGCCGCCGGCGCTCCTCCATCTGACGCCACATCTGCATATTATTCTCGCAAAGAGCCAGCCTCATTTTTTCGAAAGCGCCGCAGAGCTGCCCCATTTCATCCTTACAACTGTATGCGATCTGAAAATCCAGGTTGTTCTTTCCAATCTGATCCGCCCCATTCATCAGAAGACGCAGCGGCTCCTTCAGATGCCTGCGGTAAAACAACGCCCCGGGAATGAACAGGCAGACAAATACCCAGACGACTCCGAAAACTACCTGTCCGATATCCGACGCTCTATAGAGCACTTTAAATATGTCCTTACTCCAGATATAGCTTTCTTCCATCCGCATATACATCTGCAGCGCCCCGGATTCTGAATACAACCGCTCGTCATATACTTTCTGTTCCTCCTGCGCATAATTCTGCCGCAGATAATCCTGTATTCTGTTCGTTGACAGCCCGATAAATGCATTCCCCACAAGCATTGCGATTGCCATCACAAAAATATACGGTATAAATTTCCATCGCAGAGAATTCTGGTCGATCCTTTTTGTCTGTTTTATTTTCTCCATTTGTATCCCACTCCCCAGACCGTTTCGATACAGCTTTTTGCTCCTGCCACCTGCAACTTTGCCCGAATCCTGCGGATATGCTCCGCCACAACGGCGCTGTCACCCTCGCTGTCGTAGCCCCAGACCAGCTCATAGATCCGTTCCTTGCCAAATACCTGCCCTGCATGCAGGGAAAGCAGCTCGATAATATCAAATTCTTTCTTTGCAAAGGCAACCTTCTTCCCATCAAAATACAGCTCCCGTTCTGAATAATCAATAGCGATCCTGTTTCCGAACTTCACCACCGCAGCGTTTTGGTGCCGTCTCTCCCGGCGCAAATGCGCCTCAACTCTGGCTCCGAGCTCATCAATGGAAAAGGGCTTTACAATATAATCGTCGCCCCCGATGCCGAAGCCCCGGATCTTATCACGCTCCTCGATCCGCGCCGTCAGAAAGAGGATGGGACAGCTCACAAAATACCGTATCAGACGGCAGACCTCCAGTCCGTCCATCCCGGGCATATTGATATCCAGCAAAATCAGATCCGGCTGACGCTCCGCCTTGAGCACTGCTTCCTCTCCGCAAAATGCCGTCATCACCTCATAACCGTTATAAACAAAGTAATCCTGAAGCATTTCCACAATATCCTTCTCATCATCCACAATCAAAATCGTCTCCCGCATCTGCCGCGTTCCCTCCTGATTCTATTTCGGCCCTCAACCATCCTGCCAGTAGCAGCATAAATTCAGAATATCTCAGAAAAGAACGCATAGGAGTGTCTACCCTGAGATATTCTGAATCTGGCCGCCTTAACTTTGCGATAAAAGCCTGTACCTAAATATGATACCAGATAATTATCAACTTTTTCTCAACAGAATCCTTAAAAAAAGAAAAGCCGCAAAGTCATGCAGCTTTTCGTCTCCCTCTATCTTCACAGTATTTCAACATCATGCGATCCCCCGGCAGAATCTTATTCCCGGAACGTGATCTCTCCTGTCTTCTCATCCATACTCTCTACGATCGCCAGGGACTCCAAATGAATCCCCTTTGAGCGGATGATATCTCCACCGACCTGGAAACCCTTTTCAATGGCGATCCCTGCGCCCACCAGCTCTGCTCCCGAAGCTTCTACCAGCTCACAAAGCCCCTCCAGAGCCTTTCCGTTTGCCAGGAAATCATCGATCAAAAGCACCTTATCGCCCTTTCCGAGATATTCTTTGGAAACGATAATATCATACACGCGGCCATGGGTATAGGACTCTACCTTTGAGGTGTAAACGTCCCCCGCAATATTCTTCGTCTGCGTCTTTTTTGCGAAGACTACCGGAACATTAAATTCCTCCGCAACAACACAGGCAATCCCGATACCGGACGCTTCAATGGTCAGAATCTTATTAATTTCTTCCCCTGCGAAACGCTTTTTGAACTCTTTGCCCATTTCACGAAACAGGGCTATGTCCATCTGGTGATTCAGAAAGCTGTCCACCTTCAGTACATTTCCTTCCTTAACCTTTCCGTCTTTGCGGATTCTGTCTTTCAATAACTGCATACCGTATCCTCCATCCCGAGTGCTGCTCTTCTGTCTGTTCGCCTTTCATCTTTCTGTACTTTATCTTTTCGTACTTTGTCTTTCCGTACGTCAGCTTTTCGTACTTCAGTTTTCCATACTTCATCTTTTCGGAGCTTCACCGCCCCGCGTACTGAAAGTATTGTACTTTTATATGGTGCGAAATGCAAGTGTTTTGTCCTGGAGCCGGAAATATTACTGAAATAATCTTACATTTTTATCCGTTGAAAATTATACTATCAGTATAATACACCTACCTCCAGCACCTCCCTCGCCTGGGTCAGGCGCTCCTCAAATTGTGCGTAAAAATCTGCCCCACCATCGTAGGGCCTGATATAAAACAGTTTTAAAAGAAACAGATTTGCATTTTTTACCACATCATCCGCTTCCTGCTCCAGCCGCTCCTGCACGTCCTCCAGAAAGTAATGCCAGTCATTTACAAATTTCTCGTAGCGGCTCACGTTTGGCGTATCGATCCATTTCTCTACCTTTACCTTCGTCTTATGTACCACCGGGCACTCGTGTACCTGCAAAAAATACCGGAACGATCTGACCTGCGCACCGGATCGGCTGCCTTCGGATACTGGTCTCGTCTCATAGTACCTTCCCAGCGGAAACAGCCTGCAAATACCGGGCCGCCACGGATGGATGCTACAGCGCCCCTCACGATTCAAAAAAGCGCACGTCTCACTGCCGGAGCTCATTTTCAGGTTCGGCAGTATGATGCCATCCACCACGTTCAGCTCGATCTTATCTGCCATCAGCGCTTCAAAGCCAAGCCCCAGCCCCGTAGTCAGCCGGTAAATGTCCAGCGGATCAAGGATCACGGAATTTCCCATGCCGCTGCAGCAGTCGGAGCATCCCTTACAGCCGCCGCAGCCCGCCTTTACCATATCATTTTTACTGTACAATCTACCATCCGAAATCTCTTCCAGGCTTACCTGCCGCTTCATAATGTCCCTCCCTGCTCCGTACTGCCATAGATGACGCATGCTCCAAACGGGCGGCTGCGCATAACTCTCTACGCCGGGTTCACATGCACCATAATGTGCTTGACCTGATCATATTCTTTCTCGATCTCATCATGCACATGCTCAGCGATCCCGTGAGCCTCCTTAAGCGTCATCCTGCCGTCCGCGATGATGTCCACATCCACATAGATTCTGCTGCCAAAAGTTCTTGTCCGCAGCAGGTCGATCCCCTCTACGCCGCGCTGCCGCAAAACGAATTCCTTCAACTCCTTTTCAAGCTCAGGATCACATGCCCGATCCACCATCTTGTCTATCGCATCTTTAAATATATCATACGCTGCCTTCAAAATAAACAGGCAAATGACTACGCTGGCCAGCGGGTCCATGACCGGAAAGCCAAGCCGCGCTCCCATAATACCGATAAACGCACCAATAGAAGAAAGCGAGTCAGAGCGGTGATGCCACGCGTCCGCCATCAGTGCAGACGACTTGATCTTTTTCGCATAAAAACGGGTATACCAGTACATCCATTCCTTCACCACAACAGAAATAACTGCCGCTGCCAGAGCCAGAACCCCCGGCACCGCCAGCTCCTCGTAATTGCCGGATGCGATTTTTTCAACACCTGATGCGCCGATTTTAAAGCCTGTGAGCGCCAGTACGACTGCCAGCAGGATCGCCGCGACACACTCCATCCGCTCATGTCCGTAGGGGTGTTCCCTGTCCGCCGCCTTACCGGACATCCGAATCCCTATCATAACGATGATCGTGCTGAATACATCTGAAGCAGAATGGATAGCATCGGAAACCATTGCCCCGGAGGATGCCAGTATCCCGGCTGCCAGCTTTCCCACAGAAAGCAGCAGATTGACAAAAATACTGACTCTCGACACCCGCATGGCAGTATGCTCCATTGTGCTGATTTGCTGTTCTTTCATTTTCAGTTTTCCCATAAGAACCTCCTTATTAACGTATGCAGGTGAAAGAATCCCGTGCAGGTTTCACCTTTCCTTTCGCCTGTGAGCTGCATACGTAACTCACGTGCCGGAGAGCTTCTGCTGCAGAGCGCCTAAAGTCCCTTTCGCCTGTGAGCTGCATGCGTGACTCACCGCGACCGCAAAAAGAAAGAGCTCCCGCGGAACGGTTTCCTACTGTCCCGCGGACGCCCTGTATTATCATCCACTGTCTGAATAGACCCGGCACCTGTCTCTTATACACATCTGACGCTGCCGACGACTTAATAGGTGTA
>CAMTFT010000044.1 GCA_947071365.1 uncultured bacterium
ATTAAGTCGTCGGCAGCGTCAGATGTGTATAAGAGACAGGGGAGGAATTGACCCGGCCAAGCTACAGATGCTGATTTCCATGGCAGAACAGGCGAAGGGCAAAAATCCCAGCGAGCTTCTGCCATTTCTGATGGCAGCCTCCTCCGGGGCCAAAGAGAACAATATGTCCTTCAACTCTTCGGAGACGGATGCGATCATAGAAGTGATGAAGATGGGGAAATCAAAGGAAGAAATTCAGAAAATTGACAGGATCTGCGCGATCATGAAGCAGATCAAAAAATAGAGGAAAGATAACAGAAGGGAATGGCGCGGACAGTATTTCCGGGCCATTCCCTCTTTACAGCCATAGTATGTGCTTTTATTATATTCAGGCTTTTACGAGCATTTAATAATGTCCGCCATCCCTCCGGTTCTCTTCCATATCGAACCGCGCCTCATCGAAATATATCTTTGTCTGGCCCCATTGCGGTTTCTTCGGCCACGCAAAGGGATGAAGATGGGAAGCTCTCTGCGCCGTCTCCAGCGCCTCCTGCTCTGCCTTCAACAGTATTTCT
Source organism: uncultured bacterium (assembly GCA_947071365.1). Classification (GTDB taxonomy): domain Bacteria; phylum Bacillota; class Clostridia; order Lachnospirales; family Lachnospiraceae; genus Choladousia. The sequence continues at coordinate 555 of CAMTFT010000044.1, forward strand.
TCTTCGTTTACGGAAACTGCCCTGCCCTCTCTTAAGACGATCTCGCCATCCACCATGACAAGATCCACGTCTGACGGATGACCATTTCCGACCAGCGTATCAACGATATTGATCCTCGGCATCAGCCTTGGGTTCATCAGATCAATCGCAATAACATCGGCACGCTTTCCGACCTCCAGAGAACCGATTTCCTTTTCCATGCCAATACATTTTGCCGCATCGATCGTCGTCATCTCCAGCAATTTTTCTGACGGCAGATAGAAATCATCATTCCACGCCCGGCGGAATATCATTTTTGCCCGTTTCATCGCATCGAACATATCAAAACCGGAGGTGAGCATGGAACCGTCCGTGGTCAGGGCCACCGTTGCTCCCAACTCCAGAAGCTCAATGACCGGCGTACGGTTCACCATCTGGCGCATACCCGGTGCAACGCTCACGTGGGTGTCTGTTTTTGCAAGGATCAGCGTCTCATCGAAGGACAGACCGGTGCAGTGCTGCAGATGCACATCCGGTCCAAGAAGCGCATGCTCCTTATCCTGATATGCCAGATGGATCATACCGCCGAAAGCGTCCGTATGAATTCTGGTGCTGTACTTTTCCGCGATCCTCCTCATTTCCTTTGCCTGGCGCAGATCGTGCTCCGTGAGCTTCACGCATCGATCTGCCGGTGTCGGTGCAGAAGGATCCACACTTGTCACTACTCCGAACGGCGCTACATACGCACGGGTGCGGTCATTGTTCGCATGATTCAGTTCGGAAACGACCGTCTCCAGGCTTTCCAGAACCGTTTCGTAGCTTACCTCCCGCATCTCCCGCTTTCCGTCCACATAACGGCTGAAACGGTGCGGCCACGGAACGTGGCAGGGGCCTGTGCAGACAATATCCTTTACACCCACCTCAGCGTATGCCTTTGCATTATTCATAGCCGGCACAGGCGAATCGCACCGCGGCTGTGAGCCGAGGACACATACTCCGGTAGTAACGCCTGCATGAAGGCGTTCAAGCGCTGAAAGCCTTCCCTCATTATACCAGAACTCATCCGTTATATAATTTTTATACGTGTGGGTCATGACCGGCATCCAGTAGCTGGTGTCTTCCACGATGGACTTGAAGGCGGAGTGGCCGCCGTGACCGTGTGCGTCTATAAAGCCGGGCATTACCACATGATCTTTGCAGTCGATCACTTCTTTTGCACCGTATTTCTGTCCTTCTTCGCTGCTGCCCACAAAGGCAATTTTTCCGTTTTCTATACCTACAGCGCCATTTTCCAGAACGCGGCGTTCTTCGTCCATGGTGATCACTGTGGCATGGATCAATAATGTATCATACATAGATCTGTTCCCCTTTCACTTTCTATTTCATAATCGGGAATGACGGGCGGAACAGCTTTTCTGCTCCGAGATGACGATAATCCCTCTCCACGTAGCCGAGCTTCATCTTGTCATAATATTTCTGGCCCTTCGCTTTTATTTCTTCCAGATCGACTCCCTCTATCTGTCGGTCCTTCATAACGACGCGCCCGTTAATGACGGACAGCTTCACATCTCTTCCGCTGCCGCACATAAAAATCGTACGGATCGGGTCATCAACAGCTCCCATATGGAAGTCCTCAAGGTCTACAGCGATCATATCCGCCTTGGCTCCCGGACAGAGACGTCCCAAATCCGTTCTGCCCAGCATTGCAGAACCTCCCAGAGTGACGGCGCGGTATACGTCCGCAAACGTAGAGCCCTCCACCCTGTTCTCCACAGCCTGGGAAAACATGGATGCTGTTCTCACATTCTGGAAAAAGTCCGGCGGGAATGTATCTGTGCCGATGGCTACGTTGATATTTCTCGCGCGGTATCGTGCAAAGGAATCCTGGTAATGGCCGCTTCTTCCGATAATGATCGGACAGTAAATGGCTGTGGTGCCGGTTCTGGAGAGAATCGCAAGATCGTCGCCTTCGTCCTCTACCCATCTCGTCCCCTTCACGATATAGCAATGCGGGATTCCTACATTTTTCCCTAAAAATCCCAGGCTGTCCAGATACTCAACGGGACTCATCCCGGTCCGCTCTTTGATAAAACGGTACTCGAAGAGGCCCTGTGCGGCATGAAGCTTAATGGGGCATCCCAGCTCTTCGGCGTATTTTTTCGTGCGAAGAAGATTATCCTGCGTCTGTGTCTCAATTCGTTCCGGCAGCAGCGCTCCGCGGATCAGTCCGTCATACGCTCCGTCATACTTGCGGATGAATTTTACCGCCCGCTCCAGACCTTCCTCTCCTTCTCCCTCCAGATACCGGACAACCATGGTGCCGTCCGGCCGGACTACATTGAAGCCGCACTGGTAGCTGGGAGACGTATAAAGCCGCAGGCCAAGCTTTCCGGCGTGGTGAACACCTGCTTCTTCCTCCTCATACGTATCCGCCCACCTTTTATAATAAGTGGAAGTAATCGGCATTGCCGTCGTAACACCGTGCATGATCAACTGCGTATAAGCAAACAGTGATTTAAATGCTTCCTCCTCCTGTGTCATCAGCTCGTGCGTGCCTTTTTCAAAATATTCTTCTGAGGGGCTGAGGCTCATACGCATATCGCTGTATGTCTCCGTATGGATAATGTCGTGGTCAATATCGCCCAGAGCATTCAAATCGATAAATCCCGGCATGATCACTGCATTGCCGGCATCCTCTGTCTTGTCCACCGCTCCCTCATAGCATTTCCCCACATAAACGATCGTGTCGTTCTCATAGACGACCTCGCCGTCCGGGATTATCACGTGGTCAGTTCCGTCAAACCCAATCACATAAGACCCTTTTATCTTTGTAAGCATCCTCCGTTTCTCCTTTCTGATGTATTCCATCGTATAGTGGAAAAACAGGGTGCCAAAGCACCTCCGGCTTTCCTGCACCCTGCTGTTTCTCATTGAAAAATTTCTTTTTTACTCTTCTGCTTCTCCAAAATATACCTTGTGGAAGAAGTGGCTTGCTGCCGGTGTCGGTGTGAAGCCCTGAACATCACTTCTTATTCCCAGTACCTGCTGTGTATTCGCGATCGGGATTACCGGAAGGTTTTCACGAAGATATTTCTGGATATTCACAAGAATCTCTTCTCTTTCCGGTCCGTCACTTGTAGAACGCTGAGCTTCCAGCATAGCATCCAGATCCGGGTCACTGTAGAATCCCATGTTGTTCGTCGGGATCTGCTTTGTATGGTACGGTCCAAATACGTTGTTATCCGGCTCAGGGAATCCAACAGCGCCCCAGCCTACCAGGAACAGCTCTGTCTCGCCTGCGTCTACCATATCGTAGAATGTACCTGACTCGTAGCTCTGGATATCAACGGTAATACCTACCTCTGCCAGCATGCTCTGAATAATCGTAGCAGCGTTCAGACGGTTCGTATTCTCAGCAGTTGTCAGCTTCAGATGAAGGTCTGATACGCCAGCTTCCTTGAGCAGCTCTTTCGCCTTCTCAACATCGTATCTGCAATCTGTATCTGAATCATCAAAGTACTTCATAACCGGAGCAACCGTTGTCGGGGAATACTGTGCGTTTCCTCTCCATACAGCCTCAAGGATCGCATTCTCATCAAGAGCCCAGTCGATTGCCTGTCTTACTCTCACATCATTCAAAGGCTCCTTCGTAACATTCATATCGAGGTATTCCACAACTGTACTTGATGATTTTACAATTGCCGTATCTTTATTCTTTTCCAGTCTCTCCACATCGTTTGCAGGGATATCAAACGCGATATCAATATTGCCGGACTCCAGCTCGATCACACGACTGTTTGCCTCAACGATGGTACGGATCACCAGATTCTTATATGCCGGCTTCTCGCCCCAGTAATCTTCATTTCTTTCGTAAGTACAGCGGTCATTCTTTTCCCAGGAAACGAACTTGAACGGGCCTGTACCCACCGGATTCTGAGCAGCCTTCTCCGGATCCTCTGTGAATTCCTTTTCGCTGACAACTACAGCTCCGATATACGGAAGGTATCCTGCCAGCGGTGCAAACGGTTCATGTGTTGCAATAACAATGGTATAATCATCTACAACTTCACAGTTATCTGCATCAATTGCGGACATAATGTAGGAAACCTTGGCTCCGTCCGGGCCTGTCGCTCTCTTAAGGCTGAAGAGCACGTCATTTGCCGTCATCTTTTCGCCATTGTGGAATTTTACATCATCTCTCAGCTTGAACGTCCAGTGCAGATCATCCGTACGTTCCCACTCCGTTGCAAGGAGCGGCTGGATCTCGCCGTTCTCGTCGTATCTTACCAGCGTCTCATAAACAGGGTTCAGGTTGTTTACACTGCTGGATGTGGAGGATGCGTGTGGATCCAGTGTTGGCGGGTCTCCTGTAATAGCTACAGTCAGTGTGTCTTTTTCCTCAGCCTTTTTCGATGAACCGCCGCATCCGGTGAGCAAAGATGCCACCAGCGTGGTTGCCAGTAAAAGACAGAGCGCTTTTCTCATTTTTTTCATAGTCTCTTTTTCTCCTTCTTTTATTTTGGGAAGAGCTTTGGGATATACTCTGCCGCTCTCCCTGCAAACTGTCTCCGGGACAGCAATGCATTTATTTTTGTGTTTTCAGATGACATGCTACAAAGTGGCTGTTGCCGACATCCTTTAGCTCCGGTTCCTCCTGTCTGCAGCGATCCGTAGCATACGGACAGCGGCCTGCGAAACGGCAGCCTCCCGGCAGATTTACCGGGCTTGGCACATCACCCTTCAGAATAATGCGTTCCCTCTGCACTCCCACCTTCGGGATCGGAATTGCGGACAAAAGCGCCTCCGTATACGGGTGCAGAGAATTGTTAAATATCGTCTTATAATCCGCCAGCTCGACGATCTTACCGAGATACATAACGCCGATGCGGTTGCTGATATGCTTTACTACGCTTAAGTCATGGGAAATAAACAGATACGTCAGTCCCATGTCCTGCTGAAGACGTTTCAGAAGGTTGATGATCTGCGCCTGAATACACACGTCCAGAGCAGATACCGGCTCATCCAGCACGACAAATTCCGGATTTACAGAGAGAGCTCTGGCAATTCCCACACGCTGCCTTCTGCCGCCGTCCAGCTCATGCGGATACGCGTTGATCAGCCTTCTGGAAAGGCCAACCACATCCATCAGCTCACGCACTCTGGCATCCAGCTTCTTTTTATCTTTTCTGTACTCCTCCATATTCGTCAGCGGCTCCGCAATCAGGTCAAACACGGAAAGCCTCGGATTCAGGCAGGAATACGGGTCCTGAAATACCATCTGTGCATGTTCGCGGAACTCTTTCATCTGATTTTTGTTGTAGTTCAGTATGTTCGTTCCGTGAAAATTCACTTCTCCGCTGTCCGCATCCAAAAGCCGGATGATCGTACGGCCCGTCGTGGATTTTCCACAGCCGGACTCTCCCACAAGTCCCAGCGTCTCGCCTTTATTGATGTAAAAGCTGACATCATCCACTGCATGGAGAAGGCCCTTCTTCACATGGAAATATTTTTTCAGATGATTGATCTCCACCAATCTTTCTTCCTGTTTATTCACCATCTGCTACCTCCTCATGCTGCTTCTCATATAAAAAGCATCTCGTATAATGCTCACCATCGACAAATGTAATATCCGGCTTTTTGTGTTTGCAGATCTCCATGCAGTTTGGACACCGCGGGCTGAAGGAACATCCCTCAATTTTCTCTGTCGGCTCCGGCGGAAGCCCGTGAATCTCTTCCAGCCATTCATCCTCGCTGTCCAGCTTCGGAATCGAATTGAACAATCCCTTCGTGTACGGATGACACGGATTGTTGTAAATCTTTTCCACACCGGCATATTCCACGACCTGGCCGGCATACATAATGGCAACCTTATCGCAGATCTCTGCGACAATACCAAGATCATGTGTGATCAGGATCATAGAGGTTCCCAGCTTTTCTTTCAATTCCTTGATCAGGCTCATAACCTGTGCCTGAATCGTCACATCAAGAGCCGTCGTCGGTTCATCGGCAATGATCATCTTCGGACGGCAGGCCAGTGCAATCGCGATGACCACTCTCTGCTTCATTCCGCCGGAGAACTGATGCGGGTAATCATTGGCACGTTCCCTTCTGATTCCTACCATCTCCAGCAATCCGCATGCTTCCTCGAAAGCATCCTTCTTGTTGATATTCTTGTGAAGACGGATCATCTCCACGATCTGATCCCCCACCTTCATGGAAGGATTCAGGGATGTCATCGGGTCCTGGAAGATCATGGAGATCTCTTCTCCCAGAATCCCTCTTCGCTCCTTGTCGCTGATCGTCAGCATATTTCTTCCGTCAAAAATGATTTCTCCGGAAGTCACCTTGCCTAATGGCGAGGGAAGTAACCCCATAATAGTCAGGGCCGTCGTTGTCTTTCCTGCTCCCGTCTCTCCTACGAATCCCAGCGTTTCCTTTGGACCGATCTCCAGATTCAGGTTGTTTACCGCATACACGATACCGTCCTCTGTCTTATATGTAACACTTAAATCTTTGATATCCAGCAATTTTTCTTTTTCCACGCTCTGCACCGCCTTTCATTAATTTCTAAGCTTCGGATCCAGGGCATCCCTAAGACCGTCTCCCAAAAGGTTCAGTGAAAGAACGGTGATAACAATAGCAAGGCCTGGGAACATGGTCATGTATGCATATCCGCGGATATAATCACGGCCTGTAGAAAGCATATTTCCCCACTCCGGATTCGGAGGCTGAATTCCGAGACCGATAAAGCTCATACCTGCTGCCGTCAGAATCGCTCCGGCAATACCAAGCGTCACCTGCACAATTACAGGAGCCACACAGTTCGGAAGAATATGCTTGATAATTATCTTCGAGTTCTTCGTTCCTGAGGCTCTGGCCGCCTCAATGTATTCCTCCTCACGAATCGTAAGCACGGATGCCCTTACGATACGGGCATACGTAGGAACGGAGGAAATGCCGACAGCGATCATCAGGTTCACCAGTCCTGTTCCCAGCGCAGCTACGATGGCAATCGCAAGAAGTGTCTGCGGAACTGCCAGCAGGACATCCATCAGACGCATGATGACATTGTCAACACGCTTTCCATAATATCCTGCAATCGCTCCCAGTGCTCCGCCTATGATCACGGCAATACCTACGGATACGAATCCTACCAGCAGAGACATCCTTGCACCGTACACAATACGGCTGAAAATATCCCGTCCAAATTCATCTGTTCCGAAAATATGCTGTGCATTCGGATGCTGGAACGCATTCGCCAGATCCTGCTTCGCATAATCATACGGCGCGATCACATCGGCAAAAATACCTGTTACCAGAAGAAGTATCAGTATGATCAATCCTAAAATAGCCATTTTGTTGCGGCTAAGCGCCTTTAGCACAGCCAAAAGCTGGCTTCTTGATTTTTTCTCTTCCATAATAAATCTACCTCCCAGCCTTTACTCTTTTGCTACCTTCGGATCGACTACTGCGTAAAGCAGGTCTACCGCAAGATTTACGAGTGAGAAACATGCCGCAACGAACAATACACTGCCCTGTACGATCGGGAAGTCTCTCTGTTTGATCGCTTCAATCATCAGTCGTCCGACACCCGGAATGGAAAATACCACCTCTGTCAGCATAGCGCCGCCCAGAAGCGTACCGAACTGCAGACCGACTACCGTAATGACAGGAATAAGCGCATTACGGAATACGTGTTTCAGGATTACAACGCTTTCCTTCTGTCCCTTTGCCCTTGCAGTCTTTACAAAATCCTGCCGGATGACTTCCAGCATACTGGAACGTGTCATACGGGCTACAACTGCGGTACTCTGCATTCCCAGAGCAAAAGCAGGCATGATAAGCTGCTCAAAGCTTCCGAATCCGGAAGGTGGAAGCCACCCGAGCTTTACGGAAAACAGCAAAATCATCAGAATACCGATCCAGAAGATCGGTGCCGAAGTACCGATCAGGGCCAGCACCATGACCGCATTATCCAGAAGAGAATTCTGCTTCACCGCGGAAATGATTCCCAGAAAGGTTCCCAGAACAATAGCGATTATGATAGCTGCCGTAGCAAGCTTCACTGTGTTCGGAAATACATTCAGGATCTCATCCAGCACAGGACGTCTTGTGGAATAGGACGTTCCCAAATCCTGATGAACAACGATATTCTTGATATACCGGCCGTACTGTACGAAGAAGGGGTCATCCAGACCCAGCTCATCTCTCAATTCGGCCTGAGCCTCCGGCGTCGCCGATTCTCCCAGCATCATACGAACCGGATCGCCCGGTGTCATATAAAGGAGCAGAAATACGAGAAACGATACGCCCAGGAGTACAAGAACCAGATACGCCATTCTTTTAATTGTGAACTTTAACATCGTTCATTCCTCCAATTTATACATTTGCATGCAGTATTATTCCTGTCTCTTATACACATCTCCGAGCCCACGAGACGGAGCTAC
>CAMTFT010000045.1 GCA_947071365.1 uncultured bacterium
AGTTTCGACACTGCTGCGCGTATCTTCCCATTTACAATTTCCGCTCCCTGCGCAGTCTCATGAATGTCACAGCAAACCGTATCTGGCGTGTTCAACGCCCAGTCTTCCTCCGGCATCACACAATTTTTAGTAGCGCGAATCCGCAGCGAATCCCGCCCCCACGCTTCGATCCAAAGCTCCTCCGCGTCATAATGAAAAATTAATTTCTGATTCTCGATCCTAAGCATTTGATGCTCCTTTCTTATTATCCTTTCACAGCCCCATTCGTCATCCCGCTGATAATATACTTCTGCATAAAGATAAAAATAAGCGCCACCGGAATGATCGTCACCACCGCAAATGCCGTCAGATAGCTCCATTTCGTTCCGTATTGTCCCATAAAATTGAAAATTCCCGCTGTGATCGGCCGCTTCTCCTGGTCAATGATAAAGGTCATGCCGTAGGCCAGATCCCCCCACGCATACAGGAAGGAAAAGATCGCACAGACCATAACGCCGGGCTTCGCGATCGGGATCAGCACCCTTGCAAACGCAGTGAACCGGTTACAGCCGTCAATGTAGGCCGCCTCCTCCAGCTCTTTCGGAATAGACGCAAAATAATTTTTCAGTATCAGCACCGAAAACGGAATACCGATCGTGGCATCCGCCAGAATCGCCGAAAACCAGGTATTGTAAATATGCATATTCCGAAACATGATAAACATCGGTGTCAGCAGAACAGCAACCGGAAGCATCTGAGTTACCAGAAAGCCCAGCATGATGACTCCCTTTCCCTTGAAACGGTACTTTGCGATCCCATAGGAAGCCGGCACTGCCAGAAGGACAGCTACCAGGGTCGCCCCTATCGATATGGCAAAGCTGTTACCAAAGGACTGGAACATATTAAAATCCCCGGTTTCCACCTGCGCCGCATAGGACTTGAGATTCAGCACCTCAGGCCAAAAAGTGGGTGGTATCTGGAATATCTCCTGCTCTGTTTTTAAGGAGGTTACTACGACCCAGTAGATCGGGAAGAGCAGCACGCATAAAATCAGAATAGAGCCGATACAGAGAAGTACGTTTTTCTTTCCTGATATTTTCTTGTCGTCGCCCATCATTCTTCCTCCTTCGTCGCTCTGATATAAAAGATCCCTACAACCAGCAGGATCGCCAGAAGCACATTTGCCACTGCTGAACCCTTGCTGTATTTGAACATTTCAAAGGACAGCTTGTAGGAATACGTAGACAGCATGTGCGTGGAATTGACCGGTCCGCCGCTGGTCATCACGTAGACAAGGTCAAATACCTTAAACGTATAGATAAAGCCCAGGATCAGAACAGATTCCACCGTCGGTTTCAAAAGCGGCAGCGTGATCCTGAAAAAGGACTGTACCTTATTTGCCCCGTCAATGGATGCGCTCTCATAAAGCTCCTTCGGTATCGTCGTCAGACCTGTGGAGATCAGGATCATATTAAATGGAATTCCGATCCAGATATTTGCACATACGATTCCGAACATTGCCGTGCCCGGCGTCGTCAGCCATTCGATGTTCTCACGGATCACGCCCAGGCTTCGAAGAATGTAATTCAGGATCCCGACATCTGTTCCGAAAATAAACTTAAACATCAGGGCGGTCACCGTGATCGGAATCATCCAGGGCATCATCAAAAGTCCCCTGACCGGTTTCGATATTTTGAAATTCTGATTAAAGTACAGCGCCAGCAGAAATCCGATCAAAAACTGCACTACAAGACATGCCACAGTAAAAATAAGCGTATTAAATACCGATGTGACAAACACCTTGTCGTGAAAAATGTCGATGTAATTCTTCAGTCCCGCAAAGGGCTTGTCGGGAGCAGTCAAAGTCCGCATCGTCACATCCTGAAGGCTCAGGATTATATTGCTCACAATGGGATAGCCTACGAACACCAGCATATACAGAAACGCCGGCAGCACGAAAAGCAGTCCCACATTGTCATATTTGAAAAACTGTTTCACCTTTTTCAAGCTTTTCCCCTCCTCACTTTTCTTTCATCCAAACCGGCTCGATGCCGCGATCCGGAATGCGCCCACGGCGCGCAAGTCTAAAAAAGGAGCACACGGATCATCCGTGTACTCCGTATTTTCTTTTGACAGATATTTTGTTACTGAACGATACTGTCGATAGTCGCCTGCGCCTCTGCTGCTGCATCTTCCGGTGTGGAAGCACCAGTTATTACTGAGTTGAAAGCCAGAGAGATGGCGTCAGATACTTCCGGCCACTCCGGAAGAGGACCTCTTGCCTGTGCGTAATCCATCTGTTCTACAAACTTTTTGTAGATCGCATCCTCTTCTGATGAAAACTGATTAGCAGCAATGTTTTTATCAGCGGAAATTGTTCCCATCTGTGTCATCATAAAGTTCACCTGCTCTTCCTGTGTTGCAAACTCCAGGAAACTTAATGCGCCATCTTCATTTCCGCCGGCAATTACCGCATAGTTCTCGCCACCGATTACAGAAGCATACTGGGCATCCATTGGAATCAGGGTAACATCCCAGTTCAGGTCAGGCGCCTCTGCACGCATCGTCGGGATCTGCCATGGCCCATTGATCATCATTGCCACGTTGCCGGAAATGAACTGATTCATCACATCGCCCTGCGTCCAGTTGATACATTCTTTGCTTACCACTCCGGAATCAAACAGATTTTTAATAAACGTAAGCGCCCGGATACCGCCCTCGGAATCAATATCATAGGAAGTAGCCCCTGTTGACCACAGCCATGGTGAGAAGTTGAAGGTTCCCTCTTCATTCTGAAGGCTGCAGAAAGCAAGACCGGTTACGCTGTCGTTCGTAAGCTTTTCGGCTGTCTCCTGAAGCTCATCCCATGTTGTCGGAACCTCTGTGATCCCGGCTTCTTCAAACATATCTTCGTTATAGAAAAGAGAAAGACAATTACATCCAAACGGTACGCCGTACAGAACGCCATCCAGTGTCGCGGAAGCAACCGGCCCTTCAAAATATGTGCTGACATCCATTTTATCAGTAATGTCTGCGAAAATCCCCATGGAAGCGTAGGACGCATGATCCGGGGAATCCAGGATAACAAGATCCGGCAGCTCATTTGCCGAAGCGCCGATGGAAAGCTGCTTTTTAAAATCAGCGAACGGTACGTACTTTGCAGTGACAGCATACGCATCCTGTGACGCATTGTATTTATCGATCATTTCGTTCAGCGCCACCTGATGTCCTTCTGTCTCCCAATAATACCACAGTGTAACATCCTGTGTTTCTTCCGCATTTGCCACAGCTCCCGTCAAAGTGCCTGCCGCCATCGCCGCTGTCATAAGAGCCGCCATCATTTTCTTCATTTTCATATACCTTCCTCCTTTTTCTTCCGGCAATTGGTCCCCCGCGCTTTTTGCTGCCCTTCTGTGGCCGCCTGCCGTCCTTTTCTTTACCTGTTGGTATAAGAATACAGGAATCCATCTTCAGACATAACTCGAAAAATCTTTAAAAGGGGGAAAAATCTAAGCTCCTTTTCTCATTTATGCGCCTTGCGGTAATCTGCCGGAAGCTGCCCCGTCGCCTCCTTAAAAACCTTGCTGAAATACTTTGGATCAGAATATCCGACCTTTGATGCTATCTCATACTGCTTTAATGTCGTCCCGATCAGCAGCTCCTTCGCTTTCGTCACACGGAAATTTTTCATATATGCGCCAAAGGTCATTCCCATCTCCCTGTGGAATTTCGTCCCGAGGTACTCCGGAGTAATATTCAGCTTTGATGCGATCTCCTCCAGCGTGATTCCACTCTGGTAAAATTCCTGGATCAGGCTTTGTGCCCGCTTGATCGTCAGGTGCGTAGCTTCCTCTTCTCCGTCGGAAAGATTCTGTTCCAGAAATTTCCCCACAGCCCGCAGTTCCTCCGACGTCTTTGCACCCATGATCCGCTCCAGAAGCCTCTGCTGCTCCAGATCCTCATAATTTAAAATCCCGACTTCCTTCCCTGTATTGATCAGCGCCCACAGGAACCTGACGTAGCACTCCTTGATCTCCCTCGGTGCATATACGATTCCCGTATAAAAATATTCGTGAAAATCATCGAGGCTCTTTCTGACCTTCTCCCGCTGTGCCGAGCAGAGAGCCAGCTTCATCCTTTTTTCAATATCCAGCGGATAAATACACGGATTCGTCTGAAGCCTCGTGATCTTGGGATACGATATCATAACGTCATCTCCCAGAGAAATGTTCCAGTCCATATAAGATAAAAGAGTCTCAAGGCCATCCTTCAGCGCCTCCAGTGCAAGCTCTGCAATAAAGCCCACCGCGCCTTTGACTTCCCGGCCCCGATCCTGTAAAAGCCAGTACTGCACCCAGCGTTCCAGTCCCTGACTGTCCCGTTCCTGATAGACAAGGAGCAGCAGCATTTTTTCTCTGTCCGCCTCCAGTATCACGTACTGCGCCCCGCCTCTCTCAGAAATGAGGTGCTCCAGCTCTTTTTTCGCTTTCTGCTTTTCCTTTTCATACCGTTCTCCCAGGTATACGCAGATTCCGGAATAAACAGTACCTTCCGGTATGGAAAAATGAACGGCCAGCCGCTCCTGCATGGCTTTGTCCGCATCCAGGCCGCCCCATAAAATTCCTGCAAATATCTGCTCCAGGCTGCCGTACGTTTCTTCCGTCATACTTTTTTCCTGACAGATCTCGTCCTCCACCCGACGCAGCGCCTCCGACACATCGCCCACAACAAGCGGCTTCAACAGATATTCTTTGACCCCCAGCCGGATCGCTCTGCGCGCATATTCAAATTCGGAATACGCGCTGAGCACAATGGCCTTCATTTTATTTTCCTCCCTGCACAGAAGGGTCAGCATTTCAAGCCCGTCCATCACCGGCATTTTAATATCCGTTATGATGACATCGGGATGTGCCTCTCTGGCAATCCGGATTCCTTCCTCACCATTTTCCGCCTCTCCGACTATCTCATATTCCGGCCTCAGCTTTTTGATCAGCCGCGAAAGCCCTTCCCTGATACGGATCTCATCTTCAACAATCAAAATCTTCATCTGTCCTCTTCCTCTGCCATATCCTGCTTTTTCAACGGAATTTCTATCAGGATCCTCGTATATTCATCCTGCCTGCTCTCAATCGTTACCCTGCCTGCCCCGCCATAGTACATGCCGATTCTGGTAATCGCATTTTCCATTCCAATATGATTCTTCTCATTGCTCTTCGGGAAATTTCCGTGGTTCATCTCTTCTACCAGCTCCTCCGGTATTCCCCGCCCATTGTCATAGATTATGATTTTCAGCTTTTTTTCTGCCCCGGAAATATTCACAGACAGAAAATGTGTACGCTTCACTCCCTCAAATCCATGGAGGATCGCATTTTCCACAAAGGGCTGTAAAAGCAGCTTATGTATCTGGCAATCCATCACCTCCGGCTCCACATGGAGCTCACACTGAAACGTGTTTTTCAGACGCGTCTGCTGCAGGAAAAGATACTTTCTCAGCCATTCATACTCCTGCCTCACCGTGACGATGCCGTTGCTGTTATCAATTCCGTACCGGAGAATATTTGCCAGTGCATTGATGGAATTGCTGATCTCATATTCATCCCGGTCTATCGCCATCCAGTTGATCGTATCAAGCGTATTGTACAGAAAATGAGGATTCATCTGCGCCTCCAGTGCAGTGATCTCCGCATCCTTCTGGCGCGCCTGGGCCTCACGCTCCTTTTCTATCGACCCTGCAAGCCGTTCCAGCATACAGTTAAATTCCGTCGCGATCGTTTCCACCTCGGCGGGCATACTTTTCCTGATCTCTACCCTGGCTGACAATTCCCCTTTTCCCGCCTGCTTCATGACGCCTGCCAGATTCTGGAGGGAACCGGTCAGCCTTCGGATCAGCACGATGATGATCAGCACCAGCGTTACGAGTGCCACACTCATGACCGTCATGGTGATCTGCTGCTGCCTTTCCAGCCGCATCACCACCTCTTCCTGGCTGGAAACATTTACAAGATCCCACCCGAAAACGTCATCGTGCACAAAATCCACCACCATATGTTCCCCGCCATGATGTTTCCCTCTCTTTACAAAATCTTCATACAGAGCTTTTCTGTTTTCTTTGTCCACGCCTCCTTCAATGACCTGCGTCGTCAGCAGCTCCTGATTTGGATGGGAAACCATTTTTCCTGCCCCGTCCACGATAAAATTGTAGCTGTTATTAGCGTCCCCTTCACTGTTGCACACCGCGGCCAGCATTCTCTCATCTATACTCACCACCACAATACCGAGACGTTTTTCAACCTTCCGGTAATCGATGATCCGGTGCCCCAGATGAAACAGATAATGTGCTGCTCCTCCAAACTCATTCGCCTCCTGTGTAGATAAGACATGGGTCACATTGTCAGCAGATACCGTATCGTACAGCTCATCCCGGCTGATATCCATACGGTCGAGCCATGAGTTTTCCGTACTCGAGCCCGTTAGCAGGTCATAAAAAACCAGCGTTCCGTTTTCTGTCAGCACAGAAATGCTCTTGATGTATTCCTTCGTATAAAACAGGCCGTGCAGCGTTCTGCGGAGCTGATTTTTGCATACCGACACATCCTCTCCCTGGTTGATCTTCTCGATCAGATCAACGATATCATCATCCGTATAGATCTGAAACAAAATATCCTCATACGATTCCAGCCATACATCCAGGCTGCTCCGCGTCTGCTCAAGATTGATGTGGGAAAGCTCCTGCATATTGTCACGCACGATTCCCGACGTATTGTAATAGGAAAACAGATTGATCAAAACAGTTGGTATGATCGACGTGATAAAAAACGCAAGAATTAAATAGACTCTGAGGCTGACCTTCTTCTGTCTTTCCATAATCCATCTCCCCCCTTTTCTTCCTGTATCGGACTGTTTTCTGAAAAAACGTATTATAAGTATCATATCACAGCCCTCTGCTTTCGCCAAACAAAAAAGAACAAACAAAAAAACAGCTTTCAGAGAAACGGTGCAAATGCCTTTCTCCAAAAACTGTTTTCTTCACTTTATCAATAGCCGTATCCTACTTTTTTCTGCCGAAGGTGAACCATCCTGTCAGCGCCAGGAATGCCACAGCCACCAGCATCCAGCCCACCAGCAGCATCGGATTATTCTGGGCGGCAGCCTTCGGCGCGAACATATCCCAGTAGCCCTTCAGATAAATGATCACCACAAGGATCGGTATTCCGTACGTCATATAGCCACGGACAAACAGCGGGAACTTCATTCCGGTGCCCGCATTGGCCTCCCGGACAAAATTCTTCCAGCCCCAGCCGTTTTTCTTCGTACAGAACATCAGGTAAACCATGGAGCCCAGCGGAAGCAGGTTGTTGGATACGAGGAAATCCTCCAGATCCATGATTCCGGTGCCTGCTCCCAGAGGCTGAAAACCGGAGAGGACATTGAAGCCCAGCACTGCCGGCATGGAAAGCAGGATCACAAGGACGATATTGACAGCCACCGCCTTTTTCCTGGAAGCCCCGAACAGATCCATCGCAAAGGAAATGATATTCTCAAATACGGCAATGACGGTGGAAAGCGCCGCAAAGGACAGGAACAGGAAGAACAGCGTACCCCATATCCTGCCGCCTGTCATCTGATTGAAAATCTGAGGCAGCGTAATAAAAATAAGGGACGGGCCGGCATCCGGCTCTACTCCAAAAGAAAAACATGCCGGAATAATAATCATTCCTGCCATCAGCGCAACGAAAGAATCGAGAATTCCTATATTCATCGCTTCTCCCGTCAGAGAACGCTCCTTGTCAAGATAGCTTCCGAAAATCGCCATAGCGCCGATACCAAGGCTCAGCGTGAAAAATGCCTGGGACATCGCCCCGAAGACCACGTCACCGATCCCGATCTCCTTCATTCTCTGAAAATCCGGAACGAGGTAGAATTTTACTCCCTCGATTGCCCCGGGAAGCCTCACGGAATGCACCGCCAGAACCACGATAAGAGCAAGCAGCGCGATCATCATCACCTTCGTGATCCGCTCTACGCCCTTCTGCACACCCAGCGCACAGATGCCGAAGGCCAGCAGCACCGCCAGAACCATCCACAGCGTCAGCGTCGCCGGAGACGACAGCATTTCATTGAATCGATCACTCACGATCTGAGCGTCCAGCGCACCGCCGCTGAAATCTCCTCTTGCACAGCGGAAGCAGTAATACATCATCCAGCCTGCTACCATCGTATAGAACATCATCAGCAGGTAATTTCCCGCCATGCCAAACCATCCGTAATGATGCCAGCGCGTCCCCTTTGGCTCCAGCACCCGGAAGGAAGTGGCACAGCTCTTCTGGCTGCCCCGTCCCACAGCAAATTCACAGACCATGATGGGCCATCCCATCAATACAAGAAAAGCAAGGTAAATGACGATAAATGCCGCCCCTCCATACCTTCCTGTCATGTACGGAAACTTCCATACGTTCCCAATTCCCACTGCACAGCCCGCCGAGACAAGTATGAATCCCAGACGGCTGCCGAATTTTTCTCTCTCTTTCATTTGTTCTTTCTCCTACTACGTATTCTTGCGGTATTCTCTTATCTGACTTTTCCAAAATACCGCACATAGTAGAAGTATAACGGTTTGGAGGGGCGCTGTCAATTTATATCTGAGGTCAAAAAGCCTGTGCGCTTTTTATTAACCAAGCTATTTCACATACTAACATAATGTTTCTTTTGCGAATTCTTTTTTCTTTATTCCCTTCAGGAAATCTTTTTTTAAATCCCTCTTTGAATGAAATATCAGCTCTTCAGAACGAGTCATCTTTCCTTCCTCCGCTTTAAGCTGTAACAATTCTAATGTACATATTAAATCCGCTACCTGAAATAATTTGTAATCGCAGGGCAGAACTTTTCGCACATCATAATCTGCCAGCTCAGTCGCTAATACGGTATTTAAGATCCTATTCCTGTCTCTTATACACATCTCCGAGCCCACGAGACGGAGCTACAT
>CAMTFT010000046.1 GCA_947071365.1 uncultured bacterium
CACCATAGCCACCTTTTTGCCCTTCGCAGTTTCCTCAAAAGCCATCTCGCATCGTTTTGCTTCCTGCGTCATGGGCGTAGTCAAAAATTCCTTTCCCGGATACGTTTCCCTCAGAAGATTTACGTAGACTGTGTAGCCGATGATCGTATCGCATTCCTTCAGAATATTGTCGGCCTTTACACACATCATCTCCGGTTCCCCTGGGCCCATTCCTACCACATACAACTTATTCTTCAAAGCGTACCCTCCATTCCCGTACCGCAAGCGCTGCGGTCACGCCGTTTTCTGCATATTTTTCTCTGATCAACCTTGCATTCTTCCCCGCTGCCAGCAGCGCCGACCGTTCACAGACATTGTCAACGCCCGTTGTCTGCCGGACAAATTCCGACGACCTGAAATCGCCCTCCACCTGCAGGAGTTCCCCGGCTGAATACGTCGCAAAATCTATTCCATACGTTCTGCACAGCTCCAAAATCCCCGGTTCATCCTTTTTTAGATCAATAGAGGCTGCCAGTCCAATTGCCTTTTTCGGTATCCGCTGCTCCGCCAGCAACTTTTCCACTGTCCGCCGGATATCCTCTGCCGATTTTCCTCTCCGGCAGCCAACGCCAAGCACCACATTTGGCGGAATCAGATGCAGGACTGTTCCATCCTGGCTGCTCAGATATTCCGAAAGTTCCTGCTGCGTGGGCGCGGATTCCGAGATCCATATGATATGGGCTGCTTTCTGCACTGCATGGCTCCGCTTTTTATCTTCCGGCAATCTCTGACCAGCGCAGCTTATATTTCCGCTTTCTGTTAATTTCTGCTCCGTCGGATTCATGTCTATCGATCTTCGCTCCGCCGGGTTCATATTCATCAGCCTCAGCTCCGCCGGAATTTTCCCTTCTATCCGCCCGGTGCAGCACACTCCCACGTCTTCTCCCCTGAGAATCGCCGCCGCAATCTTCTTGGCGGCCTGCATGGAGCCGATTGCCAGATTGTTCTTTTTCGCAAAAACATCCACCGCAATCTTTCCATTGACATCGGAAGCTGTCGTGATTACGGGAACTGCCCCTATCCGTGACGCTACCTCCAGAGCAAACTCATTTGCCCCACCAATATGGCCGGAAATCAGGGAGATCACAAACTGTCCCATCTCATCAATGACGAGCACCGCAGGATCAGAGGTCTTGCTCCTTAGAAAAGGAGCGATCGTTCGCACTGCAATTCCGCAGGCGCCGATAAAAATGATACAGTCGGCCTGCTCAAAGCATTTTCCACACCACGTTTTCAGATCCTTTTCGTACCACAGGATCTCGCACATCTCCTGACCTGCTTTTTCCACAGGCATCGTTCTGCTTTCTCCGCTGGACTCCTTCACCGTTTCTGTCTGCCTGCTTTCTCTCTCAAGCTCCCGCCCGATTTTGCCGGCAAGTTCCCGGCCCCGCTGCGTAAATGCGGCAATTCCTATTCTATGCGTCTTTCTCACTCCCTGCTCGCCGTTGCCTGACGGAATTCCGTCGTGAAAGCAGGATGGTACAGCTCTGAGCGATTGTATCCCGCCTGTGCCACCGTATCTCCCACAATGATCAGCGCCGTCTTCGTCACATTATTTTCTCTTGCACACTGTGCCAGCGTTCCCACCGTACACGTATAGCTGCGTTCATCCGGCCACGTTGCCTTGTAGACGATCGCTGCGGGTGTGTTTTCCGTGTATCCGCCAGCAATCAGCCGTTCGCTGAGCTTTTCCAGCATTCCCGTGCTTAAGAAAATCACCATCGTAGAGCCGTGGGAAGCCAGCTTTGCGATCTCTTCCCGTTCCGGCACCGGCGTCCTGCCCGCCATCCTCGTAATAATAACTGTTTGGGAAATTCCCGGCAGCGTGTACTCGAGATTCAGCGCAGAGGCCGCTCCGCAGAACGCGCTGACTCCGGGACAATAATCGTACGCGATGCCCGCCTCATCCAGCAAATCCATCTGCTCACGGATCGCGCCGTATACACAGGGATCTCCTGTATGCAGCCGCACCGTCGTCCATCCCTTTTTTTCCGCGTCCTTCATCACGTCAATGACCTCTTCCAGTGTCATTTTAGCGCTGTCATAGACGATACAGCCTTCTTTTTTATAGTCCAACAGCTCGGGATTCACGAGGGAACCGGCATAGATGATCACATCCGCCTCTCCCAGCAGCCTGCTGCCCCGCACTGTGATCAGATCAGAAGCGCCGCTTCCCGCCCCCACAAAATGAATCATTCCTTTGCCTCCTTTGCAATAATCAGGGAATAATACCCCGCATCATCCGGAATTTCATCTACGCTGCAATACACATGCTCCGTCTCCATTCCGCAGTTTTCCACCATCACCACATCTCTGCCGCTCTTCTTTAAGATTTCTTTTACCTGGCCCATCTTTTTGCCGGATTTCATCAGCACGTAATTACCCGGAAGATCCAGCTCACAGTCAAGCCTGTGAACCGCCGGCAGTACGTGAAGCTGCTCACTCCATTCCACCAGAGAAATATTCGCCCGGGCCGCTGCCGCGCAGAAAGAGGTGATACCACTCACCAGCTCTGTCACATAGCCTCTTTTTTCAATTCGCTTCTGTACATACATGTACGTAGAATACACGGTAGGATCTCCCAACGTCAGAAATACTACATTTTTTCCCTGTTTCAGATAAGATTCTATCGTATCTGCGGCTTTTTCATGGTTGCGGTCCATTTCTTCCTTATCGTGAATCATCGGCATCACTACCGGCACCAATTCCTTCCCAGCCAGCTCCGGCACTGCCTGCACCGCTATCTGATACGCCACAGTCTCCTGCGCTACAGGGCCGGGCACTGCGATCACTTCATTTTCCTGAATCAGACGCACTGCCTTCAGCGTCATATATTCCGGGTCTCCTGGTCCCACACCTACTCCATATAAAATTCCTGACATTCCGTTATCCTCCTGTATTCTCTTTCCGTCTATTTTTTTGCCCATTTCATCAGTTTATCCCATATATCGTCCGTTCCAAACACCAGAACTGCAACTAAAAAAATAGCTGCCGCCAATACACATTTTAATATCCGTTTCATTTTTCGTCCTCCTTCGCCGCATCTAAGGAAACATCCAGCAAACCATTCTGCCTGATGATCTTCTCCATCATCGCTTCAGCACCCTTCGTCTCTCCCAGATATCCGTATTGATTGGAGAAAAGAACCACCTCTGTCTCAAGCGCTCCCTGGCACCTTTTCTGCAAATGGAATTGGATGCGATTCAAACTCTCCGCCATGGTCTCTTCCAGAAGGCCCTCTTCCTTAAGAATTCCGACAGCCTCCTCCGTCGTATTCGTTCCCAGAAGCCGCACGGCGATCTCCATGGCCGCTGCCATATCCCGCTGCCCTGATGCGCCGCCGCATTGATTCCTGCCATGCATGTCCGACTCCTGATGCACCTGCACATCCTGCTGCATCTCCCTTTCCTGCTGCGCTGACGTATCCTTCTGCACCTTCGCCTGCCTCTTCTCCTGCATAGCCCGCACAGCCTGCTGCATCTCCCTTTCCTGCTGCGCTGATGCATCCTTCTGCACCTTCGCTTGCCTCTTCTCCTGCATAGCCCGCACAGCCTGAGCTGCAATCAGCTCCGCCCGGCAATCCGCATGAGCAGAGTGCGTATTCATAACGCCGCCGGAAACCTTGATAAACTTCCCGATATGAGCCACAAACAGGATGCCCTTCACCCCAAGCTCCGATGCCATATCAAGAATTTCTCCCACGTAATTGCTGCATTTCATGGAATGCTCCGCATCCAGGGCTTTTGACAGCTCCCTGCGCCGGATAAAATCAGCCCCATAATTTCCCGGAGTGATCAGCAGGTATTTTTCTCCGTTTTCAAACTTCTGCTTCATCTCGACACGGATACTGGCGATCAGCGCCTCCTCACTCATCGGAACGACAATCCCGCTGGTGCCAAGGATCGAAATACCTCCCACGATTCCGATGTGGGGGTTAAACGTCTTCTTTGCAATCTCTTCCCCCGCCGGAACCGAAATCGTAATCCTTATTTTCCCGGTGTATTCATATGACTCACAGACCGCTTCGACCTCCCGGGTAATCATTTCCCGGGGCACACGGTTGATGGCCGCCGCCCCCACAGGCTGTTCCAGCCCCGGCTTTGTGACCCGGCCAACACCAATTCCACCATCAAGGATGACCTGACTCTCCCTGTTCTTTCTGGCACTGTCTGCCTGATGATCCGCAACCTTCACATGACTTTCCGAAGCGTCCTGCTGCTGATCGCCTGTCTCTCCTGCAGCCGCGTCCACCTTCTCCGCCTTTGCATATACGAGAATTCCATCCGTGGCATCCGGGTCATCACCTGCATATTTCCGCACGGCGCAACTGGCTGAATTTCCTGTGATACGCTGTTCCAGAACTGGCAGATGCAGCCGTACGCCCTTCGGCGTCATCAGATCCGCCCAGCCGCAGCTTCGTCCGGTCAGCAGCATTTCCGCTGCCGCCTTCGCCGCTGCCGCCGCACAGCTTCCAGTGGTATAACCACAGCGCAGCCTTTTATTTTTCTTCATCACGAACTGCTCCTCAATGCCTGTTGCATCCTCCCCAAACAGCGGATGGATGTCACAGAGCAGGAAAGCATTTTTGCCGGAAGGATCGTTTTGCAGCTCCACCGCAAATCCCTGGGCGTTTTTTACCTGCCATTCAAAATAATCTTTGTGCGGATGAGAATATCGATCCAACACAGCCATAATGGTGCCGCCGTGAACCACAAAAGCCGCTGACTCACACGACTTTTCCTCCGCCTGACGGCATCCCTCCAGAAACGCCCGGCAGCATCTGTCACAGAATTCCTCCCGGCTCTCGCCTCCGGGGAAAGCCAGCGTCCCACCGCTGTCGATCCACCTCTGATAATCTGCATTACCCTGCAGCTCCTGATAATTCCTGTATTCAAATTCACCGAAATCGCATTCCCGAAGATCCGAAAGTACGACCTTTTCCTTCTCCGGGAACAGAATCCCTGCCGTCTGACAGCACCTCTTAAGCGGACTGACAAATACCATTTTCGGCACCGGACATCTGCCCCGGACAAGCCGAAGCTCCTGCACGGCCTCCTGTGTCAGCTCCTCATCCGTCTTTCCGACATAGCGGTGCTCCAGATTGCCTGCGGTACTGCCATGCCGAATCAGAAAAACCTTCATCCTCTTATCCCCGGCTTCCATCTAACTGATATAAAAGTGCGTTGCAGATGCAGGCGGCCACGTTGCTCCCGCCCTTTCTTCCCCGGGCTACGATGTACGGCACATCCGTCTGCATGATCAGCTCCTTTGCCTGCACCACATTGACGAATCCCACCGGAACGCCGATGATCAGCTCCGGCCGGAAGGTTCCCGACTGAATCAGTTCATATAGACGGATCAACGCTGTCGGCGCATTTCCCACCGCATAGATAAGCGGCCTTTTCAGTCGTGATGCCTTGTCCACACAGACAGAAGCCCTCGTCACGCCAAGGCGCTTTGCCTCCTCGGCCACATCCTCGTCCCCGATAAAGCAGTGGGCTTCTCCGCCGGCCAGGCTAAGGCTCCTCTTATTGATGCCGGAAAGGGCCATCGTCGTATCCGTCACGATCCATGCACCGCCGCGAAGCGCCTCCTGCGCCCGCTTCACTGCACCCTCCGAAAAACAGAGATTGTCAATATACTCAAAATCCGCCGATGTATGAATAACTCTCTTAATAATCATTGCCCGTTCATCCTCCGGAATGCGGCTGCCCGCCTCCTTCGAAATGATCTCAAAGCTCCGGCGCTCGATCTCCATTGGGCCGAGACGCTCAATATCATCCAGGGTAATCCGATCCATCATATTTTCCTCCTGTCATCCATCGTATACTGTGCTTTTGTCTTCCTTCTACATGTCACTCATTGTATACTATACTTCTATATTCCTTCCTCCAGTATCCGGTAAATCGCTTCCATATCAAGATGCTCCCGCAGTCCTGCAGCCAGAAGGTCGTACTGCGTTTCCTTAAAAGCTGCGAAATCCACAGCCATCCCCATTTCCTCCGTTATGCCCTTTGCCGCAGCCAGAGCATGTACGATACCCGATGCGATCGCCTCATTGTCAAAAATCCCGTGAACGTAGGAGCCGTACACATTTTTCCCGCAGGCTCCCTCCATCTTGCGCTCGCCGGTAATGGAGTTTTCTATCTGCGTAAATGGCTGCGCACCCTCATGCAGGACGGTGCGCCCCATATGTATTTCATATCCGGTAATTCGCGTTCCTGAAAGACCCTCCAGCACACCCTCCGGCTGCAGGATCTTACCATCTACCCGTGTTCTCGCTTTTTCTGCTTCAAAAACAGTTTCCGTATCCAGCAGTCCCATGCCGCGGATCGTTCCGCCTTCCTCAACCCCCTCCGGGTCAGAAATGGATTTTCCCAGCATCTGGTAGCCTCCGCAGACACCGAAAATCACACTGCCCGCTTTATGCGCTTTCAGTATGGAGGGCTCCAGCCCGTTTTGCCGCATCCACAGCAGATCCCGCATCGTGTTCTTTGTACCCGGAAGAATGATCAGATCCGGGTTGCCGAGCTGATGCGCCGCAGAAACGTACCGAACCGATACGCCCTCGATTCCCTCGAACACATTAAAATCTGTAAAATTCGAAATACGTGGAAGACGGATCACCGCAATGTCGATAAGCCCCACTGTCTGAGGTCCTTCCAGCCGTTCACTTAAGCTGTCTTCATCCTCCAAACTGACATGCAGGTACGGCGTCACCCCGATGACAGGCAGTCCCGTCATGCTTTCCAGCATTTCCACGCCTGGATCCAGAATCGTCTTATCCCCCCGGAATTTATTGATGATCAAGCCTTTGATCATCCTCTTCTCCTCTTCCTCCAGAAGAGCAACCGTACCGTAAAGCTGCGCAAACACGCCGCCGCGATCAATATCCCCCACCAGCAGCACTGGAGCCTTTGCCAGTTTCGCCATTCCCATATTTACAATATCATCCTGCTTCAGGTTAATTTCAGCCGGGCTCCCCGCGCCCTCGATCACGATGATATCATACGCTTCATCCAGCTTTCGGTACGCTTTCATGATCTCCGGCACAAGAGACTTTTTCATCCTGAAATAGTCCCGGGCGCTCATCGTCCCCAGCACTTCACCGTTTACGATCACCTGAGAACCGATATCGTTCGTGGGCTTCAAAAGAATCGGGTTCATTGCCACACATGGCTCCACACCGGCGGCTTCCGCCTGCATGACCTGTGCGCGGCCCATTTCCAGTCCCTCCCTCGTAATAAACGAATTCAGGGCCATATTCTGTGACTTGAAGGGAGCCACACGGTAGCCGTCCTGTTTGAAAATCCGGCAAAGTCCTGCCGCAATGACGCTCTTCCCGACATTCGACATCGTCCCCTGTATCATGATCACCTTCGCCATTCCTGTTTCACCTCGTTATCCTGCATGGTCTGTTCGTTCTGTATTTCTCTTATTCTGCATTTCTTTTGTTCCATATTTTCTCTATTTCATATTTCTTCCGGATCCTGCTTCAATGCCGCTTCAAGTATCCCAAGGAGTGCATGATTTTCTTCCTCACTGCGGATACAGATGCGGAAAAATCCTTTTTTCAGCCCCGGAAAATTGCTGCAGTCCCGAATCAGAACTCCTCTACGCAGACAAAATTCCTTCAGATTCTCCGGCCCGGCAAACAGCAGAAAATTCGTATCAGACGAAAACACCTGATAGCCAAGCTGCTCCATCCGAAGCTTCATATCTTCCCGATTTGCGGCTGTCAGCCTTGCGGTCTCCTTGGCAAAATCCAGTTCCCATGATGCCGCCTCCGCCGCTGCCTGCGCCGGAACAGAAACATTCCATGGCTGCATCATCTGACGCATCGCCTGCAGGAGAGCTTCATCGCCGCACAGCCCATAACCGAAGCGAAGTCCCGGCATCGCGTACATCTTTGTGAACGATTTGATAACGAACAGGTTCGGATTTTCCAAAATCTCCCCTGCTCCTGAAAACGTCTTGGCCTGATCCGCCTCACAAAGAAAATCAAAAAAACTTTCATCCAGCACCAGCAAAATACGGTGCTCCCGGCAAAGCTTCAACAGCTTCAAAAGAAAGCCGGATTCCAGCAGCCGCCCGGTGGGATTGTTCGGGCTGCCGAGAATAATGATATCGGTTTTCTCCTCCACTGCATCCAGAAATCCTTCTCCCAGAGCGAAATCCTCCTCCGCCTTCATATAAAAACGACGGATCCCACAGCCAAACGCAGTCAGCGCCTGCTCGTATTCAAAAAAGGAAGGAGCCGCCAGCAACGCCTGTTTCGGCCTGCGCGCCGCCGCAAGAGCAAACATCAGCTCCGCCGCGCCATTGCCGCAGATAATATGCTGCGGGCCGATGCGCGTCTCAGACAGCTTCCCGGCGCGTTCCTTCAAATCGAATTTTCCATTTTCCATATCCTGAGTCGTACCGCTTCTTTCGTCTGCCCCATACTCCTTTTTCCCGAGCAGAGCATTCTCCCGCTGCGCCAGAGCGTTTCGGAGACTTCTGTACTCCGGGTCAGGATAATGCACCGAACGCGCCACCGCCTCTGATGCCGCATCGCATACAGACTGCATCATTCCCCTGAAATTGATATTTGCCGAAAAATCCCGGATATTCTTGTATTCATAAATGTCTCCGCCATGTTTATGAAACATCTTCGTTTTCTCTCCACATACTGTACAAATATTCTGTCACTGTTTTCCATCTTATCCTGTTAAAACGTCCCGCCGCCTGCCTTTCCTGCACGCTTTGGTGACGCGATCTTTCATTCTTCAATGTATCAGGAGCACCGCCAGCTTGACAAGCCCCAGCACCTGTCTCTTATACACATCTGACGCTGCCGACGACTTAATAGGTG
>CAMTFT010000047.1 GCA_947071365.1 uncultured bacterium
GATCTACACCTCTTAAGTCGTCGGCAGCGTCAGATGTGTATAAGAGACAGGGCCTGGGTGGCAGAGCATTCTCTGGCGTGTGCTGTCTCTAACGCGGGCGGGCTTGGAATTATTGCAGCGGCAAATGCTCCCTATGAATACGTTCGGGATGAGATACGCAGGGCAAAGGAGAATACGGATAAGCCTTTCGGCGTGAATATTATGCTTTTAAGTCCGTATGCAGCGGACATTGCCCGGCTGGTGGTGGAAGAAAAGGTTCCGGTGGTGACTACGGGGGCCGGCAATCCAAGTGCATATATAAAGCAATGGAAGGAGGCCGGGAGTAAGATCATACCGGTGGTGGCTTCCGTTGCGCTTGCGAGGCTGATGCAGCGGGCCGGGGCTGACGCGGTCATTGCGGAGGGTTGTGAGTCCGGCGGTCATATCGGCGAATCGACAACGATGACGCTGGTGCCGCAGGTGGTGGACGCTGTGGATATCCCAGTGATTGCTGCAGGTGGAATCGGAGATGGGAGAGGTGTTGCGGCATCCATGATGCTGGGGGCTTCTGCTGTTCAGATGGGCACCCGCTTTCTTGTGGCAAAGGAATGTGTGATCCATCCGAATTATAAGGAAAGGGTCATCCGGGCGAAGGATATTGATTCGGCTGTAACGGGACGTTCCACGGGTCATCCGGTGCGGCAGCTCCGCAATAAGATGACAAGGGAATATCTGAAAAAGGAACAGGAGGGCTGCAGTTTTGAAGAGCTGGAGCAGATGACTCTGGGCTCTCTTCGAAGAGCGGTTCAGGACGGCGATGCGGAGTACGGCTCCATGATGGCGGGACAGATTGCAGGGCTGGTGAAAAAAGAGCAGACGTGCCGGGAAATCATTGATGAGCTGATGATGGAAACGAAAAATACTCTGCTTCGCTATGCGAAACAGGTGAGGTAGGATTTTGAACAGAATAGCATTTATTTTTCCGGGTCAGGGCGCACAGTACGCCGGGATGGCCAGGGAATTTTATGACACGTATGAGGAAAGCCGTCGGGTCTTTGAGGAGGCTTCGGAAGTAGCGGGATTTTCCATAGAAGAGATTTGTTTTCGGGAAGATCCGAGGCTGGATGAGACAAAATATACGCAGCCGGTGTTGTTTACAGCCAGTTGTGCAATTCTGAGGGCCGTGGAAGCGGCTGGAATCCATGGTGATATGACTGCCGGATTAAGTCTGGGAGAATACTGTGCGCTGAGTGCGGCGGGGGCTATTGATTTTGCGGATGCGGTGAGGGTAGTCTGCCATCGGGGCTGTTTTATGGAGGAAGAGGTTCCTTCCGGGCAGGGCGCTATGACGGCTATTCTTTCCCGCAGAGCGATTCCGATTGAGAAGATCTGTGAAGAGACAGAGGGAATCGTAACGGTGGCTAATTATAATTGTCCGGGGCAGCAGGTGATTTCGGGAGAAAAAGACGCAGTGGACCGGGCAGCGGCCAGCCTTTTGGAGGCCGGAGCGGCCAGAGCCATCCCGCTTCGGGTAGACGGGCCATTTCATTCTCCGATGCTGAAGGGCGCCGGGGAGAAACTGGAAGCATTTCTGAAGGACATAAAAATAGAAAGCCCGCGTATTCCATACATATCAAACGTGACAGCCCGGGCGGAGCAGTCTCCACAGCGGATGAAGGAGCTTTTGGGGCAGCAGGTATATTCGCCGGTGCGGTGGCAGCAAAGCATGGAGTATATGATTCGCGAAGGCGCGGAGGTATTTGTTGAGATTGGGCCGGGAAAAGCGCTGTCTAATTTTGCAAAAAAGATTGACCGCAGTCTGCGGGTTTATCATGTGGAGACGGTGGAAGACTTGAAGGAGCTTGGGGCGATATCTGAGCGGGGCGAATTGTGATGACAGGAAAACAAAGAGAGATGAGGCTGTACTAAGGTACCGAACGAAAGTTGGGATAGTTGGCAGTTGGATTTGAGCAGATCAGGTTATGATGCCAGGTGAAAATTAAGATGACCGGCGATCGTATTTGAGCAGAACGGCTTAGTTTTGAAGGCAAAATATGTAAGAATTGAGACAGGAGGCAGGATATGCTGCAGGGAAAAATTGCATTGGTAACGGGCGGAAGCCGGGGAATTGGTCGGGCGACAGCGCTTGCTCTGGCCGGGTACGGTGCGGACGTTGCCGTAAATTACAGCGGTTCCAGGGAAAAGGCGGTGCAGGTAGTGGAGGAAATAAAACGTCTTGGCTGCCGGGCTATTGCCGTTCAGGCGGACGTATCGAAGCAGGAGGATTGCGTGCGGATGTTTCAGGAAATTTCTGAGGCGCTCGGGACGGTGGATATTCTTGTGAATAATGCGGGCATTACCCGGGATAATCTGGCGGTACGCATGAGCGAGGAGGAATTCGACCGGGTGATCGAAACGAATCTGAAGGGTGCTTTTTTCTGTATGAAGCTGGCGGGGAAAACGATGATGAGGAAGCGGTATGGAAGGATCATCAGCCTGTCATCTATTTCCGGTGTGAGAGGAAATGCGGGGCAGATGAATTACTGCGCGGCAAAGGCCGGGATCATCGGCATGACGAAATGTCTTGCCAGAGAGCTGGCGAGCCGGGGAGTGACGGTCAACGCGGTGGCTCCCGGATACATCGACACGGATATGACTGCGGCGCTGCCGGATAAGGTGAAGGAAGCGGTACTGGCACAGATACCGCTTGGGCGAATGGGACGGCCGGAGGATATCGCGGAGGCGGTGGCTTTTCTGGCCTCAGACCGGGCAGCCTATATTACAGGACAGGTAATTCAGGTGGACGGAGGAATGGGAATCTGATGAAAAGGGTAGTTGTGACAGGAATGGGAGTGATCTCTCCGATTGGAAATACGATGGCGGATTTTTGGGAAAGCCTGAAACAGAAAAAAGTCGGCATTGGAGAAATAACGTATTTTGATACCTCTGATTATAAGGTAAAACTGGCAGCGGAGGTAAAGAATTTTGACCCGCTTGATACGATGGAATTTAAAGAAGCAAAGCGGATGGAGCTGTTCAGCCAGTATGCCGTGGCATCTTCTGCGGAGGCGATCGCACAGGCGGGGCTGGATATGGAAAAAGAAGATGCGACACGAATCGGTGTGTCCGTGGGCTGCGGAATCGGGAGTTTGCAGGCAATTGAACGGGCGTATGTGAAGCTGGAAGAAAAGGGGCCGGGCCGTATACCGCCGCTGCTCGTTCCGATGATGATTACGAACATGGCCGCCGGAAACGTGGCGATCCATTTTGGATTGAAGGGAAAATGTACAAATGTCGTTACGGCATGTGCGACAGGCACTCACGCGATCGGAGAAGCGTTCCGGGCAATTCAGTGCGGCGATGCGGATGTGATGGTGGCCGGGGGCACGGAGGCGGCGATCTGTCCTCTGGGCCTGGGCGGATTTGCAGCACTGACGGCGCTTTCCACCAGTACAGATCCGAAACGATCATCAATACCGTTTGACAAAAACCGGAGCGGTTTTGTTATGGGTGAGGGCGCCGGTGTCGTTGTCCTGGAATCATTGGAACATGCCATGAAGCGGGGCGCTAAGATCCTTGCGGAGGTGGGCGGCTATGGAGCGACGTGTGACGCATACCATATCACATCCCCGGAGGAAAACGGCGAAGGCGCGGCAAGGGCAATGCAGCTTGCAATGCGGGAGGCCGGGCTTACGGCAAAGGATGTGCAGTACGTAAATGCGCACGGTACAGGCACGCACCACAATGATCTGTTTGAGACGAGAGCGATCAAGCGGGCGTTTGGCGATGACGCTTATGGGCTGAATGTGAATTCCACAAAATCCATGACCGGTCATATGCTGGGGGCTGCCGGGGCGGTGGAATTCATTGTCTGTGTCAAATCTGTTATGGAAAATTATATTCATGCGACCGCCGGATTCGAGGAAGCGGAGGGCGAGATGGATTTAAATTATACGAAGGAAGCAGTGTGGCGGCCGGTCACGGCAGCTATCAGTAATTCCCTGGGCTTTGGGGGACACAATGGGAGCCTGCTGGTTCGCAGGTATGTGGCATCATAGGATATGCGGGTGCAGGGAATCACGCGGCATGCCAGATGATAAAGGCAGGGCCACGCAGTCATCAGGACAGATCAGGAGCAGGACATATGGAATTTGGATTAAATGAGATTCTTACGATTATAGATAAAGTAAAGAGTACGGAGCTGTCGCTGTTCGAATATCAGGATAAGGATACAAAAATTCGGATAAAGGGAACGGGGCAGATAGCAGGGGCGGCAGTGCCGGGGCCGGGAAATACAGGAGTAATATCAGGTAGCGCAGGAGTGGTGTCGGGCGCCGCAAGAGCGGTGTCAGGCAGCGCGGGAATGGTGCCGGGCAACGCAGGAATGGTGCCGGGCAGCGCAGGAATGGTGTCAGGCACCGCAGAGATGATATCAGGCACCGCGGGAACAGCACCGGGAAATACAGGAGCGATGTCAGGAACCGCAGAAACAGAGGCATCGACAGCAACGGACTCTGGTGCCACACCGGATGCGGGGGAAATAATTTCTTCTCCAATGGTGGGCACTTTTTATACGGCTTCGGCGGAGGGTGAGGAGCCCTTCGTACGTGTCGGTGACAAGGTGAAAAAGGGCCAGGTGATCGGCTTTGTGGAAGCAATGAAGTTGATGAATGAAATAGAATCGGAATATGACGGGATCGTGGAAGCGGTACTGGTCGCCAATGAGCAGATGGTGGAATACGGACAGCCGTTGATCCGGATACGGGAGGTACAGAGATGTTAAACACGAAGCAGATCATGGAAATTTTGCCGCATCGCGCTCCGTTTTTGCTGGTAGACCGGATCGATGAGCTGGAGCCGGGAAAGCGTGCCGTTGGATGCAAGGCAGTGACGTACAATGAGCCGTTTTTTGCGGGGCATTTTCCACAGGAGCCGGTCATGCCGGGGGTGCTGATCTGTGAGGCTCTGGCTCAGGTCGGTGCAGTGGCGCTTTTATCCTGCGAGGAAAACAAAGGAAAGCTGGCGTTTTTCGGCGGAATCAATAAGGCGAGATTTCGGCAGAAGGTGGAGCCGGGTGACGTGCTGCGGCTGGAAACGGAGCTTGTGAAAATCAAGGGGCCGGTGGGCATCGGAAGAGCAGTGGCCTATAAAGATGGCTGTGTGTGCGCGGAGGCGGAACTGACTTTCATGCTGCAGTGACAGATATAATGGCAGATGGTATGAAAGTACTTCTATGGCGAAGCGCACGAGCTGTATTTGACTGCTTCGCAGTATACGCCGACGAGGTAAAAACGTAACAGGCAGGTGAAATGTATGTATCAGAAATTGTTGATCGCGAACCGTGGGGAGATCGCTGTACGGATCATCCGGGCGTGCCGTGAGATGGGAATTGATACGGTGGCGGTGTGTTCGACGGCAGATCGCGAGGCTCTGCACGCACAGTTGGCGGACGAGTGCGTCTGCATTGGAGCGGAGCGCCCGAAGGACAGCTACCTGAATATGGAACAGATTTTAAGTGCGGCAGTTACCACCGGAGCGCAGGCGATACATCCGGGCTTTGGATTTTTGTCGGAAAATACGAAGTTTGCGAAAATGTGCAGCCAGTGCGGAATCGATTTTATCGGGCCGTCCCCGGAATGTATTGAGCGCATGGGTGATAAAGCAGAGGCGCGCAGCACGATGATTCGGGCGAAGGTTCCGGTAATTCCAGGAACCGAAACATTTTTGACGGATGCCGTGGAGGCAAAAAAGTGCGCGGAAAAGATAGGCTACCCCGTCATGATAAAGGCATGTGCCGGAGGCGGCGGAAAGGGGATGCGCGTTGCCGCACATGCAGAGGAATTTGAGGAGCTGTTTGTGATGGCTCAAAATGAGACGATGCAGGCTTTCGGGGACAACAGGATGTATCTTGAAAAGTATCTGGAGCACGCCCGCCATATTGAGTTTCAGATATTGGCGGATAAGTACGGGAATACGGTTCACCTTGGCGAGCGGGATTGTTCTGTACAAAGGCGTCATCAGAAGATGGTCGAGGAATCGCCGGCCGTTTTTCTGGATGATAAGCTTCGGCGGGAGATGGGAAAGGCTGCTGTGCAGGCCGCGAAGGCCGCCGGATATTACAGCGCAGGAACGGTGGAATTTCTGGTGGACAGGGATGGAAAATTTTATTTCATGGAAATGAACACCAGAATTCAGGTGGAGCATCCTGTGACAGAGATGGTGACGGGAATCGACCTGATAAAGCAGATGATAAAAATTGCTGCGGGAGAAAGGCTGGAATACCGCCAGAAGGACATTGTAGTGCAGGGCCATGCGATTGAATGCCGTATCAGTGCGGAGGACCCGAAACGGGGCTTCCTGCCGTGTGCGGGAACGGTCACGAATCTGTATCTTCCGGGCGGCAACGGAGTGCGGGTGGATTCTCTTCTATATAATGGGTGCAGCGTTCCGCCGTATTATGATTCCATGCTGGCAAAGGTGATCGTTCATGGGGACACGAGGCAGGAGGCGATCCGCAGGATGCAAAGTGCGTTGGGCGAGCTTGTAATAGAAGGAATTACGACGAATCTTGATTTTCAGTACGGCCTCGTCTGCAGCAGATTGTTTGAAGAGGGCAATGCACAGGCAATCAATGATGCACTGGAAGAGAGGTGCAGGAAAATATGCTGAGAGATTATTTTAGGAAGCAGGAAGATCCCGGGAAGGATTTCGGTGGAGACTGGGGTGAATCTGCGGAAAACAGACACAGCAGTGAAGAACCGGAGTCGGCCGGAGAAAAGAAACCCGGGTTTTTTTACAAAAAGCCCCGGGTGCCGGACGGAATGTTCCGCAAATGTGAGTCCTGCGGGAAAATGGTATACGAGGAGGATGTCCGGGATGCGTTTTTTTGCTGTCCGGAATGCGGAAAATGTTTTCGGATAGACCCACGCACGAGAATCCGTCTTGTGACGGATCGAAATTCGTTTGAAGAGTGGGATGAGGAGTTGGCCGGAGGAAATCCGCTGGATTTTCCGGAGTATGAAGAGAAACGAAAGCGACTGCAGGAGAGCACTGGCCTTAAAGAAGCGGTGATTACGGGCGCGGCGAAAATTGCCGGACAGAGAATTGCAATCGGCGCAATGTCGCCGGATTTTCTGATGGGAAGTATGGGTACTGCGGTCGGGGAAAAGATTACGCGAATGATCGAGCGGGCCACGGAGGAACGTTTGCCGGTCATTTTGTTTTGCTGCTCCGGGGGAGCCAGAATGCAGGAGGGTATTTTTTCGCTGATGCAGATGGCGAAGACGTCTCAGGCGCTGAAACGCCACGATGAGGCGGGGCTTTTGTATGTGTCCGTTTTGACAGACCCCACCACGGGAGGCGTAACGGCGAGCTTTGCGATGCTGGGAGATGTGATTCTGGCGGAACCCGGTGCGCTGATCGGTTTTGCCGGAGCAAGGGTGATCCGGCAGACGATTGGCGGCAGGCTGCCGGAGGGCTTCCAGAGCGCGGAATTTTTGCAGAAACATGGATTTGTGGATCGTATTGTGCGAAGAGAGCAGATGAGAAGGACGCTGGCTGTGATATTGAAGAGCAGTGTTGTGGCGGTCACAGACCAGGATGCGAAGAGTCCCCGGGCGGCGGTGGATACAGATCAGGATGCGAAAAGTCTCCGAGTGGCGGCAGCTACAGATCAGGATGCGAAAAAATCCCCCTGGGAACGGGTCCTGACAGCCAGGGACAGCAGCAGGCCATATTCGTCGGATTATATCAATCATATTTTTGACGGTTTTATGGAACTGCACGGAGACCGGCTGTGCGGGGATGACCGCGCCGTGATCGGCGGAATTGCGGCTATTGGAAAACAGTATATTACGGTCATAGGCCAGCAGAAGGGCAGAAACACGAAGGAAAACAGAGTCCGCAATTTTGGGATGATGAACCCTGAAGGGTATCGCAAAGCGCTGCGGTTGATGAAGCAGGCTGAAAAATTTCGGCGGCCGATCCTGCTTTTCGTCGATACACCCGGAGCATTTTGCGGGGTAGAAGCAGAGGAGCGGGGACAGGGTGAGGCAATTGCCCGGAATCTTTTTGAGATGGCGGGAATGACCGTTCCGATACTTTCCGTTGTGATAGGAGAGGGAGGTTCCGGCGGCGCGTTGGCGCTGGCTATGGCAAATGAAGTGTGGATGCTGGAAAATTCGGCGTATTCCGTACTGTCTCCGGAGGGCTTTGCTGCAATTCTCTGGAAGGACGGCAAGCGCGCGCCGCAGGCCGCCGAGGTGATGAAGCTTACCGCGGAGGAATTAAAAAGCTCAGGCATTATTGAAAAGGTGATACCGGAACACACTCCGGCAGACAAGGATGATATGGAAGAACTTGCAATCGTGCTTCGAAAAGAAATTGAGATATTTCTGAAGCGGTATCGGGAAAAATCACCGGGACAGATTTCCGACGAGCGGTATCAGCGCTTTCGGAAAATAGGGGCGCCGGATGATTAAAAAGAAAACAGGATAAAATATCTGAGCCCTGCATTTCGATAAAAGATGCGGCCCTTCTTGCCGTATTTTTTACCGAGATGCAGGGCTCCTTGCCGTACCGGTGGGCACGCGATCTCACTTAAGCGGTCGTTATTTCTGCTCAAGCGCCAGCTTCAGTGCTTTGGCCAACTGGTCCGGGCAGGAAGTCGGACGGAACCCGCACTGAATTCCCTCCAGACGTGCGATGGCATCCGTAGTCTTCATTCCTTCTACGAGACGTGCAACGCCCTGGGTGTTTCCTGAGCATCCGCCAATAAATTCTACGTGCTTGATCTTATCTCCGTCCAGTTCAAAACGGATTTCCTGTGAACAGACGCCTTTTGTCTTATATACCAGCATAAAATCTGTCTCTTATACACATCTCCGAGCCCACGAGACGGAGCTACATC
>CAMTFT010000048.1 GCA_947071365.1 uncultured bacterium
AGATGTAGCTCCGTCTCGTGGGCTCGGAGATGTGTATAAGAGACAGCACCGGCAGCATTCGAAAGCTTGGACGCGTGGATCATCAGGATGCGTTTCTGGATAATTTTGAGCTGGAGCGCTCCAGGGGCATTACGATATTTTCCAAGCAGGCGGAGCTGATGCTGGGGGACATGCAGGTGACAATGATGGATACTCCGGGGCATGTGGATTTCTCTGCGGAGATGGAACGGACGCTGCAGATACTGGATTATGCGGTTCTCGTCGTCAGCGGGGCAGACGGCGTGCAGGGCCATGTGGAGACGCTTTGGAGGCTTCTGGAACGGTACGGGATACCGGTATTTCTGTTTATCAATAAAATGGATCAGCAGGGAACAGATCGGGAATCGCTGATGCGGGAGCTGGAGAAGCGCCTTGACCAGAGGTGTATTGATTTCGGGCCGCTGGCAGGGAGAGACGGAGGAGTGCAGGGCATCGTTTCGCCGGCAGGGAGAGACGGAGGAATGCAGGGCATCGTTTCGCTGGCAGGAAAAAAGGACAGAGCGGCTGTTTTGACAGGAAAGACGGAAGAACAGGGAATTTCGCCGGAGCAATGGGAGGAATTTCAGGAAAATCTTGCGATGTGTGATGAGGAGCTGCTGGAGACCTACCTTGAGACGGGAACGATTTCTGATGAGGGTATTGCAGAACTGATCGCGCAGCGGAAGGTATTTCCATGTTACTTCGGTTCGGCCCTTAAGATATACGGCGTGGAAGAGCTGCTGGACGGCATCAGAAAATACGGAAGGATGACGGATTATCCGGCGCAGTTCGGGGCGCGGGTGTTTAAGATCACGAGAGACGGCCAGGGCAGCCGATTGACACATATGAAGATTACCGGAGGAAAGCTTAAGGTGAAGGATCTTCTGGCAAACCGACGGGGAGCGGGCGGAGCTTTGGCCGGAGGACAAAGATCTGGCAGAGTGGAAGACTGGGAGCAGAAGGTAGATCAGATTCGGATCTATTCCGGCAGCGGGTTTCAGCCTGTGATGGAAGCGGAGGCGGGAATGGTCTGCGCTGTAACGGGATTGGAGCACACGTACGCCGGTGAGGGCCTTGGGGCTGAGACGGAGGCGGAGCTTCCGCTGTTGGAGCCCGTATTGTCATACCGGATCGAGCTTCCGCCGGAGTGCGATGTGCATAAGACCTTTTTGCAGCTTCGCCAGCTTGAGGAGGAAGAGCCGGAACTGCACATCGTCTGGGATGAACAACTCGGTGAGATCCACGCCCAGCTCATGGGAGAAGTGCAGATTGAGGTGCTGAAAAATATCATTCGGCAGCGCTTTGGAATCTGGGTGGAATTTGGCGCCGGAAATATTGTATATAAAGAAACGATTGCTGCTCCGGTGGAAGGGATGGGCCACTTTGAGCCGCTGCGCCATTATGCGGAGGTTCATCTGCTTCTGGAGCCTGCGGAGCGGGGGAGCGGCCTGCAGTTTGCCAGTGATTGCAGTGAGGATATGCTGGACCGCAACTGGCAGCGCCTTATTCTGACGCATTTGGAGGAAAAGCAGCATCGCGGCGTTCTGACGGGGTCAGAGATCACGGATATGAAGATTACGCTGATCGCAGGGCGCGCACACCAGAAACATACGGAGGGCGGAGACTTCCGTCAGGCTACATACCGGGCGGTGCGCCAGGGGTTGAAATGTGCGGACAGCGTATTGCTGGAGCCCGTTTATGAATTTCGGATTGAGCTTCCGGCAGAATCAGTGGGCCGGGCGATGACGGATATCCAGAAGATGTGCGGGAGCTTTGAGCCGCCAGCGATACAGGGCGAGACGGCGGTGATCACCGGCAAGGCTCCCGTTGTCACGATGCGGGGCTATCCGACGGAGCTCGTATCCTACACGAAGGGCCGAGGACGGATGTCTTGCGTGTTGAAGGGATACGAGGTGTGCCACAATGCGGAAGAGGTGATTGAGGCCAGAGGATATGATTCGGAGGCCGACCTGGAAAATCCTACGGGCTCCGTGTTCTGTGCGCATGGCGCCGGATTTGTAGTGGGATGGGATGAAGTACAGGAATACATGCATATAGAAAGTGGATGGAAAGCGCCGGAGTACGCGGATGGTGTTAGCCGCGGCGGAATGATGGGAAACGATGCAGGAAGCAGCAGTCATAGTGGGATGCCGGGAAGCAGTGCAGGAAACGGCAGCCGCAGCGGAATGATGGGAAGCAGTGCAGGAAAAGGCAGCCGCAGCGGAAGGCGGGAAAGTCAGACCGGCAGAGGATACAGCGCCCCCGCGGTGGACGAAAAGGAGCTGGAGGAAATTTTTGCCCGGACGTATGGCCAGGTGCCCCGGGAGCGGAACCGCTATACGAAGAGCCGGAGAGTGGAAGCTCCGGGAGGAGGACGGCCTTCAAAGAAAGAAGCCCTCGATGAGTACCTCCTGGTGGATGGCTACAATATCATATTTGCCTGGGATGATTTGAAGGAGCTGGCGAAGAGCAATATTGATGCGGCCAGGGACAAGCTGATGGACATTATGTGCAATTATCAGGGATATAAGAAAAATCATCTGATTCTTGTGTTTGATGCATACAAGGTAACGGGCGGCCGCGGCGAGGTATTCCAGTACCACAATATTTACGTCGTTTACACGAAAGAGGCGGAGACTGCCGACCAGTATATTGAGAAAACAGTCCGGGAGATCGGCAGGAAATATCACGTCACGGTGGCGACATCTGACGCGCTGGAGCAGATCATCATTCTGGGAGCCGGGGCAACGAGGATGTCGGCAGCAGGACTTCTTGAGGATGTGGAGCTGATGAAGCAGGAAATCAGGGCGGATTATCTGGAAAAACAGGCGGGCGGGAAAAATTATCTGTTCGACCATCTGGATGATTCGATGAATGAGCTGATGGAAGATGTACGCCTTGGGCGGCGCACGCTGGAGGATCAGGAACTTTGACAGAGCAGCCAGATATCCGCTCCGAGGACCGTCGAACAGCCGCTCTGAGAATTGCTGGATGTTCGCGTTGGGGACTGTCTGCTCTGAAATGATCCAGCCTGGCCGTACTATGCGCATCTGACAAAATTTTGAATCAGGCTTTGAAAAAGCAGTGGCGGCCAGCCTGAAATGGTGCTATAATATTGCCAAATATGTTGAAAAATACATCAGAATAATGGTGATTTTTACTGATAACAGGAAAATGGGAGGACACTACAATGGGATTAGATGCAAAAACAACAATTGCCTCTGGCAAGGCCGTACTTGGTATTGAGTTCGGTTCCACAAGAATCAAAGCAGTTCTGATCGATGAGGATAACAATCCGATCGCATCCGGAAGCCACGAATGGGAAAACCAGTTGGTGAACGGGATCTGGACGTACAGCCTTGACGCGATCTGGGCGGGTCTTCAGGACAGCTACAGCGATTTGGTCGCTGATGTCAAAGAAAAATTTGGTGTTGAGATCGAATCGCTGGCGGCAATCGGATTCAGCGCAATGATGCACGGTTATATGGCATTCAATAAGGACGGAGAGCTGATGGTTCCGTTCCGTACCTGGAGAAATACGATTACGGGACAGGCTTCGGAGGAGCTGTCAAAGCTGTTTAACTACCATATTCCGCAGCGTTGGAGTATCGCGCATCTGTATCAGGCGATCCTGAACGGTGAAGAGCATGTGCCGGAGATCACATTTGTAACGACACTTGCAGGATATATTCACTGGAAGATGACGGGACGCAAGGCAGTAGGTGTCGGTGAAGCTTCCGGTATGTTCCCGATCGATATCGAGACGAAAGATTACAATGAACGGATGGTTGCACAGTTCGACGAGCTGGTCGCTTCGAAGGGATATTCGTGGAAGCTAAGAAATATTTTCCCGGAATGTCTTGTGGCAGGTCAGGACGCAGGTACATTGACGGAGGAAGGCGCAAAGCTTCTGGATGTGTCCGGAAAGCTGAAAGCAGGCATTCCGCTCTGCCCGCCGGAGGGCGACGCAGGTACAGGTATGGCGGCGACAAACAGCGTTGCAGTGCGTACCGGTAATGTGTCCGCAGGTACTTCCGTATTTGCGATGCTCGTTCTGGAGAAGGATCTGAAGAAGCCGTACGAGGAAATTGACCTTGTAACAACACCGAGCGGCAATCTCGTTGCCATGGTTCACTGCAACAACTGTACTTCAGACCTGAATGCGTGGGTAAATCTGTTCAAAGAGTTTGCGGAGTCCTTTGGCGTGGATGTGGACATGAACAAGCTGTTCGGCACGCTGTACAACAAGGCTCTTGAAGGCGATAAGGACTGCGGAGGACTGCTGGCATACAATTATTTCTCCGGTGAGCATGTGACGGGCTTTGATGCGGGACGTCCGCTGTTTGTGCGTACACCGGACAGCAAGTTCAACCTTGCAAACTTCATGCGTGTGAACCTGTATACGTCTCTGGGCGCATTGAAGGTAGGTCTGGATATCCTTTTGAAGGAAGAGGATGTGAAAATCGACCGGATCACAGGACACGGCGGCCTGTTTAAGACGAAGGGCGTAGGCCAGAGGATTCTGGCGGCAGCCATGAATTCTCCGATCTCCGTTATGGAGACTGCCGGAGAGGGCGGCGCATGGGGTATCGCGCTTCTGGCATCTTATATGGTAAATAAGAAGGACGGCGAGACTCTGGATGACTTCCTGAACAACAGAGTGTTTGCCGGAAATACAGGCGTGGAGATGGCGCCGGATGCTGAGGACGTGGCAGGCTTCGACGTATTCACGGAGCGTTACAAGGCAGGATTGCCGATCGAGCGTGCAGCGGTTGAATCTTTGAAGTAAGTAAGCTGCGCACACAATAAAATGCTGAGATTTAAGAGGATATTGGCTGATAGAGCGGGGAAATTCCGAGAAAATTTCCTGATCTGTTTGCAATATCCTCTTTGTATCCCGGTAATAATCCGGTGGAGACTTTGGCTGATATCCGGACGGCTGTGTACCATGAGATTTTGGAATTTTTACGGGAGAAGGAATTGCGATGGGAATATTTGACGGGATGAATAAAATTGATCTGCATTGCCATCTGGATGGCTCTCTGTCGGTGGAGACGATTCGGAAGCTGGCAGCTAACATAGGCAGGGAGTTGCCGCCCAAGGAAGAGCTGCTCTCCAGAATGCAGGTGAAGGACGATTGCAGGGAGCTGGGGGAGTATCTGAAGTGTTTCGAGGTGCCGCTGCCGTTTCTTTGCACGGAAGAGAATTTTAAGGATGCAGTAATCGGCGTTCTGCGGGATGTATCGAAGGAAAATGTCGTGTATATTGAGCTGCGTTTTTCGCCGCTGATGTCCGGATGGTCCGGGATGTCGTATGAGCGGATGATCGCCGGAGCTGTGGATGGTCTGAAGGTGGGGTATGAGCAGTATGGAGTCAGGAGCAGCCTGATCCTGTGCGGGATGCGCCATATGCCGGTGGAAGAGAATATCAAAATGCTGAGGATCGGCCGGGAGTTTTTCCGAGAAGGCGTCTGCGGGGCTGACATGGCAGGCAATGAGGCGGCTTACCCGATTTTAGGGCAGAGAGCATTTTTTGAGGAGGCGAAGCGCCTGGAAATGCCCTTTACGATCCACGCAGGAGAGTGCGGAAGCGCACAGAGCGTAAGGGATGCCATTGCCCTGGGAGCGAAGAGGCTCGGGCATGGAATTGCTGCCCGGAAGGATGAAGCATTGATGGAGGAGTGCAGGCGCAGGCGGATCGCGCTGGAGCTGTGCCCCATCAGCAACCTTCAGACGAAGGCCGTATCCTCTGAGGAGGAATATCCCTTTGAGCTGTTCTGGAAGAGAGATATGATGCTGACGGTCAATACGGATAATCGTATGGTCAGCGGAACGAGCCTGACGCGGGAATTTGAGTGGCTGCAGGGGCAGTATGGCAATGCAGGGAAGGGCGCAAAAACGCTCACGGGCGATATGACGCAGGAGGTTTTTGCGGCGGAAGCATCAAAAATGCTTACAGGAGATATGCCGGAAACATTTTTTACAGAGGAAACTGCAAAAGCGCTCACAGCAAATGCGCTGGAGGCCGCCTTTGCGGAGGATGATGTGAAGCACGAGATCTGGAAAAAGATTCGATGAAAAAGTTGATATAAGGAGACACAGACAATGAAATTTTATCTTGCCCCGCTGGAGGGAATTACGGGACATATCTACAGAAATGTGCTGGAAAAGTATTTTCCGGGGACAGACCGGTACTTTACACCGTTTATTGCACCGGATCAGAACAGAGTGCTGCGGACAAAGGAGCGAAGAGATGTACTGCCGGAAAATAATTGTGTTTCGGATCTGGTTCCGCAGATTCTGACGAACAATGCAGAGCATTTTCTACAGACAGTCCGGGTGCTGCAGGAAATGGGATATCAGGAGGTGAACCTGAATCTCGGCTGTCCCTCCGGCACGGTGGTGTCCAGAAAGCGCGGCTCCGGCCTTCTGGCGTACCCGGAGGAGCTTGACCGGCTGCTGGAGCAGATCTTCGACGGGACAGATATGAGGATTTCCATCAAAACGAGAATCGGCAGGGATGATGAAGAAAATGCGTTTCGCCTTATGGAGCTGTACCAGAAATATCCGCTTTCGGAGCTGATCATCCATCCAAGGACACAGAAAGATTTTTACCGCGGTGAGCCGAGACTGGAGCTGTTTGGTGAACTGCTTTCTGACATTGGCCGGTTCCCGGTCTGTTACAATGGCAATCTGCTGATGGAACAGAATTATAAGGATTTCACGGAGCGTTTCCCGCAGGTGGAGGCCGTGATGCTGGGAAGAGGCGTGATAGCAAACCCGGGCCTGATCCGCCAGATCAAAACGGGGCAGCCGACGGATAAAAAGACGCTTCGCGCTTTTCATGATGAAGTGCTGCAGGGCTACCGTGAGGTATTCGGAGAGGATAAGAATGCGCTATTCCGCATGAAAGAGATGTGGATCTACATGATACATCTGTTTTCGGAGCATGAAAGGTATGCGAAAAAAATCCGCAAAGCCCAGAGCCTTGCGGAATACGGCTGTGCGGTGGATGCGCTGTTCGCAGAGCAGGAGCTGCTGGTGAACGGGCCGAAGAGGTGGGAGCTGCCGCTGCGGTGAATCTTTCGGGCAGGCCGGGGAAAGGTTTTCGATAATCAAAAAGACCATATTAAATCTCCAGACGTAGAATATGGAAATCAGGACTTATAAGGGAAAAGACTCGTCATCTGACAGAACAGATGACCTTTACAATACAAATGATGACGTGGGCACAACCATGTCAGATTTCAGGATGTATTGACATATGCCGGGTACTGATTATACAGGGGGTGAAGTATCATCTCATTCGTTGATTATTAATGGAAGACTTATAGAAATGACTAAGGTTACAATTTCGGATTTTGGAATTTTGTACGATGCTCTATCGGTGAAAAAGGCGGCACTGCCGGTTAAACTATTACGCAGATTTAAAGATGAATTATACACTTTTGCTCTGACACAGCAACCCGGGCCAACTATGCAGGTTGCTTCGCCTGAAGATGGACGTATTGATGAGAATATGCTGGCCTTAACAATTGGTTTGGCTTCGACGGGAGTGTATGGATTGGTCAGAGCAGTCAATTCTGAGCAATGGTATCGAAATATTATTTTACATGATTCATTGTATTCTTGTGAAAAGATGCTGGAGTTTCTATATCCGGAGTTGGCAAAACAGAGTTCGTGGAAACTACCAGTATGGTATCATATTACGAGGTCTGTAAAAAGAAGTGAACTTGCAGAAGAGAAGGCATCGCGATCATATAGTGAAATTGTTACGGATTCAGCAATTCAACGTAATCGTTCTGCAATAGCCGGCCGTAGTTACTGTTCAGAGACCAACTTGAGTCAATTAAACCGATGGTGTAGACTAATCATAGCCAAAGCCATCGGTTTTCTCATCCGAAAATCTGGGATATTCTGTAAAATAAATTCGCGTCTTCTTTTTTCACATCATAACAAGCATGCTCATGCACTGACAGAGACAATCGATACTTTCCTGGCTCCGGAATGACGCGGCCTGTTGCTGTTTTCTTTTATAGTTTCTAAGAAGCCATTCGGCTTCATTATTCGTAGCAGGCACCCGGTGGTCGTGAAGAAATAATACATGATTGGACATATATTTTTTCATCCGTAGATATAGGTTATATCCGTCTTTATAATACTTGGTGGGAGGAATATCTTCATATTT
Source organism: uncultured bacterium (assembly GCA_947071365.1). Classification (GTDB taxonomy): domain Bacteria; phylum Bacillota; class Clostridia; order Lachnospirales; family Lachnospiraceae; genus Choladousia. Next base: position 8,206 of record CAMTFT010000048.1, read on the forward strand.
GTCCCCGGCTTTTTGCAGAACCGCCCTGTAACGCCTTTCGAATTCTGCTACTTTTTCTATATCTGGAGACGCTTCAGATGAAATACTGTTCCGGTAATGGATCATTGCCTGGAGCAGAGAGTGCATTGCACGGCTCCACGTCCACTCTGGTTCGTTCTTGATACTGTCTTTTAAGTATCTCAGGACGTGGGCCAGACATTCCTGGTGATCCACACCATAACCATAAAACGTCTTTTCATGGTCGTGCACCAGAATTCCCTGGTATTCTTCGGCCATGGTTCCTTTTACGTCTTCATGTCTTTTCTTATCCCGGGTAAAATACAAAATGTCTCCATCCGGTGTGTCACAAACAAATATATATACAGGGCTTTGGTTTCGTATTGAAGGTTTGCTGCATACTCGAAACTGATTTTCATCGTCAATGCCTCATGATAGGATTATGGTTTAAAGTTTCCAAGGACCTTTTTGAGAAGCGCCTGCTGGTTTTCACACAGGTCGCCGAGGAGATCACAGGCCTTTGCCATTTTTTTCCTTTATCAAGTAGTTCCTGTTCTGTCTCTTATACACATCTCCGAGCCCACGAGACGGAGCT
>CAMTFT010000049.1 GCA_947071365.1 uncultured bacterium
ACCTGCACTGTATAATCTCTTTTTCAGGTAAGTTCTGATTTCGTGGTCCTGTACCAGGCAATCTGCGAAATCAGCTTCTGCATACCATCTGGAATCCCAGTCTTTAATAACACCAACTCTAAGACCGTGTGGATTTACTTTCTGTCCCATGATTGTCCTCCTTATTTCTCATCAAGCACGATGGTGATATGGCTCATTCTCTTTTCGATTCTGTAAGCTCTTCCCTGTGCTCTCGGTCTTACACGCTTCATTGTCGGTCCCTTGTTTGCGTAGCACTCTGCTACATACAGGTTCTCGGCGTTCATTCCGTTATTATTCTCAGCGTTTGCAATTGCTGATTTCAATAATTTTGCAATCAATTCTGAAGCATATCTCGGGTTGTAGGAAACAATACCGAGTGCTGTCTGTACATCTTTACCTCTGATGGCATCCAAAACGTAACATGCTTTCTGAACGGAAACGCGAGCGTAAGACAACTTAGCTGACGGTCTCGTATCCTTCTGAGCATTTCTCTCTCTCTTGATCTGGGATCTATGTCCTTTAGCCATTGGATGTAGCCTCCTTTCATTCTCAGGGCCGCAGCCCCGCAACGCCCTCCCCGGGCGGACTGAATTATAAATTTCAGGCGGCAGCTCCCAGCCCGCCTTCGGGTCTGTGGGATGCCGCACTACAAATCATCTTAAAACTTATCTTACGCCTGACTTTTTCTCGTCTTTACCGTGGCCTCTGTAGGTTCTGGTAGCAACGAACTCGCCGAGCTTGTGGCCTACCATATCTTCTGTGATATATACCGGCACATGCTTTCTTCCGTCATGAACAGCGATTGTATGTCCAACGAACTGCGGGAAGATCGTGGAACGACGTGACCAGGTCTTGATAACCTGCTTGTTTCCTGCTGCATTCATGGCATCTACTTTTTTCAGTAAACTTTCATCAGCGAAAGGTCCTTTTTTCAGTGAACGAGCCATTGGTTTACCTCCTTATTTTTCTCGAACATTAGTTGATAGCTTTACCGTCTCTTCTTCTTACAATGAGCTTGTTGGAATGTTTCTTCTTAGCTCTTGTCTTGAGACCAAGTGCAGGTTTGCCCCACGGTGTACACGGACCCGGACGTCCGATACCGGCCTTACCTTCACCACCACCATGCGGATGGTCATTCGGGTTCATAACGGAACCACGAACTGTCGGGCGGATACCCATGTGACGTTTTCTACCAGCTTTACCGATGTTGATCAGGTTGTGCTCTGCATTTCCTACTACACCAACTGTAGCGCGGCAGTTCAGCGGAACCATTCTCATCTCACCGGACGGAAGTCTCAGTGTTGCGTACTTCCCTTCCTTAGCCATCAACTGTGCTCCGTTACCAGCGGAACGAACCATCTGTCCGCCGTGTCCCGGATAAAGCTCGATGTTGTGTACCATAGTACCAACCGGGATCTCGGAAAGCGGCAGGCAGTTTCCGATACGTACTTCTGCTTCCGGTCCGTTCATGACCTTCATGCCGTCCTTCAGTCCCTGCGGTGCAAGGATGTAAGCCTTCTGGCCGTCTGCGTAGCAGATCAGCGCGATGTTGGCTGTTCTGTTCGGATCGTACTCGATACCGATTACTGTTGCCGGAATGCCGTCTTTATTTCTCTTGAAATCAACGACTCTGTATTTCTTTCTTGAACCGCCTCCGCGGTGTCTTACTGTGATCTTACCCTGGTTGTTACGACCAGACTGCTTCTGCAGAGATACCAGAAGAGATTTCTCCGGTGTGCTCTTTGTGATTTCTGAGAAATCAGAGCCCGTCATGTGTCTTCTGGAAGGTGTATATGGGTTGTATGTCTTAATTCCCATGATGGTTCTCCTTTCGATATTAGTATCATGCGTCGCCGCATATAGTTCCACACATCGGGGTGTGTCCCGGGATTAAAGTCCCTCGAAGATCTCGATATCCTTGCTGTCCTCTGTCAGAGTAACGATAGCCTTCTTTGTCTTGGCTGTTTTTCCAACCACCATGCCACGTCTTCTGTTCTTGCCGTCAAGATTCATTGTGTTAACGCTCTTAACCTTTGTTCCCTCGAACATCTTCTGAACAGCTTCTTTGATCTGGCTCTTTGTAGCCTCTGTATGAACAAGGAATGTGTATTTCTTTTCTGCCATAGCATTCATACTTTTTTCTGTAACCACCGGTTTCAGAATCACGTCATAATACTTGATATCTGCCATTATGCATACACCTCCTCAATCGTCTGTACAGCAGCCTTTGTAACTACTACTGTGTTGTATTTCAGAATGTCAAATACGTTGATCGTATTTGTCAGAGCTGTCTTTACATCAGCAATGTTTCTTGTGGAAAGAACAACATTCTGATCATTCTCATTCAGAACAACGAGAGCTTTCTTCACGTTCAGAGCGTCCAGAACAGCCTTCATGTTCTTTGTCTTGATCTCGCCAAGCTTCAGCTCGTCAACGACGATCAGCTTATTCTCCTGTACTCTTGATGTCAGTGCAGACTTCAGAGCCAGTCTCTTTTCTTTCTTGTTCATTTTAAATGTATAATCTCTCGGTACCGGAGCAAATACTACTCCGCCGCCTGTCCACTGCGGAGCTCTTGTTGAACCCTGTCTTGCATGACCGGTTCCTTTCTGTCTCCACGGTTTCTTTCCGCCACCGGAAACTTCAGAACGTGTCTTAGCTTTCTGTGTTCCCTGACGATTATTTGCCAGCTGGTTCACAACTGCCAGATGTACAAGGTGCTCATTGACTTCCACACCAAACACTGCATCATTAAGCTCGATTGTGCCAACTTCTTTGCCTTCCATATTGTAAACAGCTACGTTTGCCATCTGTGTCTTCCTCCTTTCCTGAATTCAGGCTTATTTACCGGACTTCACTGTCTCTTTGATCGTTACAAGTGCTTTCTTCGGTCCCGGAACAGCGCCCTTTACTAAAATAAGATTGTTCTCTGCGTCTACACGGATCACTTCAAGGTTCTGAACTGTGATCTGCTTTGCACCCATATGTCCCGGCATCTTCTTTCCCTTGAATACCTTGCTCGGATCAGATGCTGCGCCGTTGGAACCTGCATGACGATGGTACTTGGAACCATGAGCCATAGGTCCTCTGTGCTGTCCGTGTCTCTTGATTGCGCCCTGGAAGCCTTTTCCTTTTGAAACTGCCGTTGCGTCAACCTTGTCGCCTGCTGCGAAGACATCAGCCTTGATCTCCTGCTTTACTTCGTAGCTCTCAGCGTCTTCCAGTCTGAACTCTCTTACGTATCTCTTGTAAGAAACGCCTGCCTTGTCGAAAGAGCCCTTCTGCGGCTTTGCAACCAGCTTCTCTCTCTTGTCAACAAAACCAACCTGTACTGCACTGTAACCGTCATTCTCAACAGTCTTTACCTGTGTAACAACACACGGTCCTGCCTGAAGAACAGTTACCGGAGTGAGAACTCCGTCATCACTGAAGATTTGAGTCATTCCGACTTTTGTTGCTAAAATCGCTTTCTTCATTCCTTTACCTCCTGTTTTTCTACAGCGGATTACCGTCTGGCAATCATCCTAGTTAACAGAGAATGATATAAGTGGAACTGTTCGTTGCTTCTATATCAACCTGATAGGATTTGCTTCGTGATTAATGATGATGCTTATTTCTGCTTCATTTTGATGTCGATGTGGACACCTGCCGGCATTTCCAGTCTGGACAGTGCATCAACTGTCTTCTGGGTCGGTGTAATGATATCGATCAGTCTCTTGTGCGTTCTCTGCTCGAACTGCTCTCTGGAATCTTTGTACTTATGAACCGCTCTAAGAATCGTAACTACCTCTTTCTTAGTCGGAAGCGGTACAGGTCCACTCACCTGAGCTCCGTTCTTTTTTACTGTTTCAATGATTTTCTTAGCAGATGCATCTACTAACTGATGGTCATACGCCTTCAATGTAATTCTCATTACCTGACTTGCCATAAAAAAAGTCGCCTCCTTTTCGCACTTTGTTTCAGTACGACAAGCGGTGACTGTACACTCTCCCGTGCGTATCATCAAACCACACGGTGTCCGTTTCTTTTCGGACCATTAAAATTTTGTACAGTGACTTGTCGCCAGTTTTATAACTTGACATTCGCTCCACGGAAAACCTGCAGCTTCAGGAGCTGCAGCAACCTCACGCTTCTACGCTATCAAGGTCACAACAGTCGTATTATAAAAGAAAAAACTGGGAAGCGCAAGAGCTTCCCAAAAAAAGATTGTATTTTTTTCTGTACAATTTTATGCAGGACGCAGGATATATATTTTCTTCCTCCGGCGGACGCCCCTATAGGTCCACCTACGGAAGAAAATATATATCCTGCTGTTTGGTGGCATGCGTAATTGTACAGATATGCCTGGGGGTTCCCGGCCCCCCTGTAGGTTCGCATGCGGAAGAAAATGTATATCCTGCTGTTTTCCTGAATGCGTACATTACGCACACTTTCTGCTCTTCCTTAAGGCAAAAACGCCGAAGGTGAGCAGCAACAATGCCGCGGCTGTAAGGACAAGTGTTGTATTGCTCTCGCCTGTTTTCGGAGAGACTCCCTTCGCAGCGTCTGTTATAACGCCATTGTCAATATATACAAGCGCTGCCAGAGATGTGCCGCTGTGGAAAGCTGCTGTCACCTGGTTGTCTGCTGTGCGCTCTGTTTCGAGAAGCTCCCATCCGTGCTCCTCACAATAGTACAGCACATATACCGTCATTCCGGGCGTCATATTGTTGGCTGTGAATGTAACTTTTACCGGGTTTTCCTTCGTGGGAGCCGCATCGCTGAAGGACAGCTCCAGCACCGGTGACAAGAAGTACATCTCACTTAAAAGTTCAGAACCTTCTTCAACGTACTCAGATAATACATCAAAGACCTGAACACTTGTCAAATCGACCTCATCGCCCAAAGTCGCCCTGACCGACATCCGCGCTCCCGCACGGTTCATCCGGTTCACCGTATACATCAGCCCGGCAGAATAATTCGCTGCATTGATTTCCCCCCAGCTAACGCTTCCCTCGGAAGAAATCACCTGTCCTCTATCAATACTTCCCACAATACTGGGCGCCGCCAGTGCCTGAATACCCATGGCGAGCATCATAATGCAGGATAACACCATCCCGAACCATTTCTTCATATCTTCTCCCTCCATTTATACTGAGAAAGCTTTATACTTCAGTATAACATACCTGCTTTCCTTATCAAACAATATTTTTACCGCTTTATCGTTTTCTCAAGAACCGCCTGCACAAGATAACGGTATTCATTTCCCATACTGTGACACGTCGAGAGTGTCAGGATACGGTCTCCTGCCTCTACTTTCACATTCTCATCAATATGCGCATAAAGACTTCTCTGCTCTTTCACTGATTTGATATATGCTTCAAAAATATCCGGATCTTCGCAGTCAAAGCTTTGGAGCAGATGCCTGTCATCATAAATATATGATGCAAAAATACGGTAACAGCGAATCGCATCCGGAGTATAGATCGAGATCTCCTGATGATCTGCAAAAAACGCTTCATCTTCGTATTTATGCAGGTCGGCAAACATGCTGCCGTCCTTCATGTTATGGCCGTACAGAACCGTATGTACATCCGAAAAATCCGTTTTATTCAGGTTTTCACTGAAAATAGCCCCTGCAACATTCTCTTCCCGTTCTGCCGATCTCGTAAGATAAAAGCTGTTATCCTCCTTATTTTGAACGACAGGATAGTCAATTGCAGTCCCCGGAATCGTGATCCATGCGTAAATATCCGGATTCACTTCCTCCAGCTCCTCAAAATCAACAGGAATCACCAAATCTGTCACTATTTCCGTCTCTGCTGTTCCCGCCTTTTCTGCCTTTTCTGTCTCTGCTTTCTCCGGTTCCGCTTTCTTTGTCTCTACTGTCTCTGGTTCCACTTTCTTTGTCTCTACTGTCTCTGGTTCTGTGCTCTCTGTTTCTGTACCCTCTGATGCCATTTCCTCTCCTGCATCAGGTTTTCCCGTCTCCGTTTGCTCCCTGGCAGCTTCTGTTTCATCCTCAGTCTGCTCCCAAGCAGCCTCTGTGGCATCCGCCGGGGTTTCCAGCCTCATCTCCTGGCGCATCTGCACGTACGCCTGCTTCGCCACTTCTTTATCCCTTTCATTCTTCCATACAAAAAAAACACAAACACCGGCTGCCGCAAAAGCCAAAATCGCTAAAATAAGCCATATTTTCCTTTTTCCCATCAGCCTACCTCCGTATAGAATACTTCAAAAATCAGGTCAAGCAGCGCATCCTCATCCACGTAAAACTCTTCGTACACATTTCCCTGTTTGGTCTCGCCCTGAACCATTCGTATATCATCCATCTGAAAGCTCATTTCCGGAAGCAGCGAAGCAAGATATACCGCTTCATCCAGCCCGATACTCGTCACCATATCTTCTGACAGATTCTGATACAGGGTGGCCGCCAGCGTTATGTCCTTTTTAATTTCCTTCTTTGCCTCATTGATAAACGCCAGTGCATACTGCTTCTGACGCTCCATTCGCAGGTTGTTGCTTCCCTCCTGCATCATATCACGCATCCTGACGAAGCTGTGAGCCTGCTCGCCGGACAGCAGCAATGTCTTCCCCTTCGGGAATTTCTCTCCATTCAGTATCATATCCTCTGTAAGCGTGACCTGTACGCCGCCCACCGAATCATTCATTTTCTGAATCGCGTTCATATTCACTGCAACGTAACCGTGAATCGGCATTTCATACAACAGCTTCGACACCGCTTCCACCGTCAGGCGTCCACTTTCTTCCTTCCCATCGCCAAAAGCAAAAGCCAGCCCCAGATGATTTGTCGTTTCTCCCACATAGTTGCCCTGATGATCATACGTACGCACCGCCGTCATCGTATCCCGGGACAAACCGACAAGAGTCATTTTCATTTCCCTGCGGTCAATAGTCAGGAGGAATATTGTATCTGCCTGACCATTCTCACCGGATGATGATGCCTCCTCTGTCAATTCGGTATCCTTGTCGATCCCCATGCAGAGGATATTGATCATATCTTCGTTATAGACATATTTTTTCCCGTTTCGGGATACAATTCCGGAATCCTCCTGCTGTTCACCCATATCAGGCTGCGACGTATTTGCGGCCTGCATCAGACTGCGCTTTCCCGATTCCTTAAGATAAACAAATCCACCCACGCCTGCCGCTGTCAATACAACAAAAACAACACCGATAACTGCCAGTATCCTGAACAGCCTTTTCTGAAAACCGCGCTTTCTTTTTCGACGGTAGCCCGGCTTCGGCCTGCGGAAGTATCTGTAACCAGAAGAAGAAAAGGCATGAAAACGTCTTCTTCTTTTTTTCCTGTAATTATAAAACATCTGTTATCCTTTCAATCCGCCCTGCGGCGAACCGGTCTCATATATGCTTTATTTAATCGTCAATGTGAACTTCGCTTCATTTGACATATTGTACTCTCTGTCAACTACCGTATAAACCAGTTCATAGACTCCCGGCCCCGAAATCTCATACATCCCCTGAATGTGGATCTGTGAATACAGCCAATCCGGCCCGTCCACATCGTCCGTGATGCTCTTTACGTAAGACAGGAGATTATAACTCTCCCCGGGCTCAATCGTATCACTGTCCATCTTCAATGTGATTCTCGGGCTTCCCGGCGGCAGATTGGCGAACTCCCCTTCGTCCTCCGTTTCCGTCTCAGCTTCCGTCTCCTCCTCCGTCTCTGCCATCCAGAGAATGCCTTCCGCCGGCTGATAATCGACGACCCGGGATGCTTTCGCCACATTATGGCTCTTATCCTTCGCATAATACAGCACGGCAGCCGATATACCGTTCTGCATTGGAATGACTGACTCCACGACCAGCGAACTGCTCACGTCTCCGTCCACATCGTCAACGGCTCTGACTCCCTCCAGCAGCAGCGCGGTATCCTCGCCCTCTTCATACACAACAGCTTCGTCAGGAAATGTAATAACAGGCGCAGCCGTATCATCGTTCCCGTTCATCCAGTAAAACAGCCCGCCCAGCAGAACCGACATCAGCGCCAGCAGAAATCCCACGACCTTTCTCATTCTGTACATCCTCTCCTAAAATTCTGGCAATTTCTCTTTCTTTGCCAGCCTTTATTTTTTACGGTATTTGCCGTAACCATAATATCTTCCGTATTTTCTGCTGTAATACCGGTTGTAATATTTCTGCTCCCGAACATCAACCTTATTTAAAACAGTCCCAAGAATCGGGCAATTGCTCTTTTCAAGCTGCGCCTTGATCTCCTGTACAAATCGATAGCTGATGACTTCCGCCTCGATCACGATAATCGCCCCATCACAGCTCTTTGCAATGATCGCGCTGTCAATTACGCTGCCAAGCGGCGGAGTATCGATCAAAATATAATCATACTCTTCCCTTCCGGTTTTCAGCAGCTCCGCGAACCGTTTTTCCCCCAGCAGCTCTGCCGGGTTCGGCGCAACCGCGCCGGCGAAGATAACATCGAGATTCTCCACATCTGTCTCGCATATCACATCTCTCATCGTGGCCTGTCCCGACAGGAAATGCGTCATCCCTCTTACCGCAACTGGAATAGAAAAATTACCGGTCATCACAGATTTTCTCAGATCCGCATCGATCAGAAGGACTTTTTTCCCCGCTTCCGCCAGAGAGATCGCCAGATACAGCACGACTGTACTTCTGTCTCTTATACACATCTCCGAGCCCACGAGACGGAGCTACATCTC
>CAMTFT010000050.1 GCA_947071365.1 uncultured bacterium
GGGAAGCGAATTATGAAAAAGCCGGTAACAGATGCAAAGACTGGGAAACTAAACTGAGCACGGCAGAAACGCAGGTAATAAAAGCAACAAAAGCGGTAAACCAGAATGCGGCCTACCTAAAGGAAGCAGAGGAAGCAACAGACGGGTGCGCTTCCAGCATTGATAATTTCGGCAAAAAGCTACAGGATACCGGAAAAATGACAACGGACTGGGGCGAGAAGCTTAAGGGTGCCCTGGTCACAAAAGGGACATCAATGGCGGTAGACGCCTTAAAAGATGGAGCCGTAGCCGTCAAAGATGCCATGTACGATGTCAGCGGGGCCTCTGCCAAGCTGGCCGCCAGCACCGGCCTCTCGGAGACTGCTGCGAAGAAATACCAGAAGGTCATGCAGCAAATAAAAGGAGACAACTTCGGTGAGGATTACGGTGACGTAGCGGATGCCATGTCAGAAGTCATTCAGATCATGGGCGAACTGAATGAGACGGAAATGACGAACGTGACAGAATCCGCCCTTACTCTGCGTGATACGTTTGGTATGGAGGTCAATGGATCCATCCGCGCTGTAGATGTCATGATGAAGACCATGGGCGTTGATGCACAGACAGCATTTGATCTCATTACAACGGGTGCGCAGAACGGCCTGAACCGCTCCGGGGAGCTGGTAGACAACATTACGGAGTATGGACAGCTCTGGGGGCAGGCTGGATTTTCCGCTGAGCAGATGTTCTCAATCATGGAGAACGGCCTGGATGCCGGGGCTTATAACCTCGATAAGGTAAATGATTACGTAAAAGAATTCGGAAACTCCATGGCAGATGGCCGTATAGAGAAAAATCTTTCCTCTTTTTCTTCCGAGACGCAGAATTTATTCAAGCAATGTAAAGACGGGTATGCATCCACCAGTGACGTATTTTATTCCGTCATCAATGACCTTTCCGAGATGACGAACCAGCAGGAGGCGCTCGCCCTTGCGAGCGAAGTCTGGTCAGCCCTTGGCGAAGACAACGCAATGCAGGTACTCACTGCCCTGGACGATGTGAATGACAAATACAAAGATGTCAAGGGATCCATGGAAAGCCTGAAAGAGGTACGTTATTCCGACCTTGAATCAGCAGTATCCGGGCTCGGGGCCGCGGTGCAGGAGAACATCATCGCGCCGATCGCAGACAAGGCTCTGCCAACGGTAACGGGGTTGTTTAAGAAGGCTACAGAGGTTGTTGAGGGGATAGGAACCGCTGTTAACCAGCCAAAGAGCGATATCGAGCAGTTTGTTGATGATATAAAGTCATCAAATGATGAAATACAAACTATGCTGGATAATGCTTCACAGGTTTTGACTGACACGGATACCGATGTTTCAAAGCTTGAAGCGTATAAGCAAAAAATTACTGAAATCAACGAGCTTGAAAATGCCTCCGGGCTGCAAAAATATGAATTGCAGCAGGCAGTAAATGACCTCGCGGGTGACATCCCGGAGCTGGCTGCTGCGTGGGATAGCGAAACGGAACGGATTAACCTGTCGAAGGAAGCCATAACAGCCCTGATAGACCAGCAGATTGCCTATAAAGAGGAAACTGCCGCGAGCCTTGCATTGCAGGAAACGTATAACGCCAAGATTGCGGCAGAAGCAAACCAATTGAAGATTAATTCGTCAGTAGAAGATCTGAATTCCCGAATAGAAAAGATGCGGGAATTGAATGAAGCAACGGATGATTTTAAAAGGGGAGGGTATGGAGACTATTACACAGAACTGACTGAACTCGAAGTTGCACTGGATGATCTGACGAAAGAGCAGAAAGAGGCGAATGCGGCGGCGGAGGAGGCTGGCACGCAGTATGAGAGCTTAAAAAAGCATGTTGACGCGGCTACGGAAGCGGAAGAGGAGGCAAAACAGAAGGTATCGGATCATGCGGACGAACTGGACGGCCTTTCAGAGTCCACCAAGGAAGCCGCAGACGGTATCAGCAGCGTCGGAAATGCCGCAGGCGAAACCAGCAAAGTCCTTGATGAATACGGCAATGACCTGACCGGGCTGACGGAAGAGCAGGCCGCTGCTGTAACCGCAGCGTCAAAGGAGATCGCAGATGCATACAACAACATGCGCGACTCTATTGCAGATTCTATTGAGGGAGCCGTATCGCTGTTTGATGAATTCTCAGGCGGTACAGAGGTTTCCGCCGACCAGATTCTTGACAATCTCAACAGCCAGATTACCGGAATCGAGCAATGGAGCGAGAACATGAAGACCCTCGCCACCCAGGCTGGCAGCGGGATGTCACAGGAGCTTTATGACAAACTGGCTGAGATGGGCCCTGAATCAGCCAACCTTGTTCAGGAACTCGTCAACACACTGGAGAGTGACGCGGGAAAATTCGAGGAAATAAGCAGTAAATATGCGGAAGCATTATCCCTGAAGGAAGATGCCGGGGAACTGGCTGGCTATACGTCGGTTGGGGAGGGAATAAAAGAGAATATTGAAAAAGGTCTGGAAGGTATCGATGAAGCAATAGCGGAAAAAGTACAGTCAAAGATTGCCGACGCGGCTGACAGCATAGATACCAATTCATTCCAACAGAAAAGCTCTGAATTTATTAAACCAATCGCAGAAGGGATACAGAGTGATACAAGTATCAAGGAGGCGCTGAGGAGCGTTATAGAGTCGGCAGCGTCATCGGCAGCACAGCAGTCAGACAGTTTTTATCAAGCTGGTACTACTCTGGGGGAAAAAGTATCGGAAGGCTTGAGAGAAGCATTGAGGCAGCAGCTATCCCAGATCCAGGAGGCAGGCAGAGAACAGGCAAAGGCTTACGCCACAGCCTTAAGTAACGCCCGCGAACAGGCTGCGGCAGCAGGACGGGCTCTAGCGGAGGCTGCGCGTAACGCGGCAGCAGCCTACAAGAGCGGCTTTTACAGTGCAGGTGTAAATATGTCCGCCGGTGTTGCTTCTGGTATCCGTGCGGGGCAGAGCCTGGCAATCAACGCAGCGGTAAACATGGCAGCGCAGGCGCTCTCTGCAGCAAAGGCACGCCTGCAGATCCATTCCCCGTCCAGAGTATTCCGGGACGAGGTAGGCGCGCAGGTGTCAAAAGGTTTTGCATTTGGTATTTCCGACAAAGCATCCCTCGCAGGGAAAGCGGCATCAAGGATGTCGAACAAGGTCTACACGAATGCGGTATCATGGTTGTCGAAATATAAGAAATCGCACCAGACGTCACTTGAGGACGAGAAATGGTACTGGCAGCAGGTATTGAAACATACGAAGTCCGGCACGTCAGCTTACAAGAAAGCCATGAGCCAGATCAACAACGTGGTCGGGCAGCAGGTAGGCAGTACGGCTCTTGCTTCGCAGATCAATAAAAATTTCGGCGTGTCCAGGACGACCACGACTGGCAGCGGTAAAAACAAGAAGAAAAAGAAAAAGGATACGGAAACGTATTATTCCGAGATCTATTCCGCTGCCGAAAAGTATATGAGCAATTTCCAGGTGCTCAACAACGTTTCCTTACAGCAGGAGCTTGCATATTGGAACGCGGTACGGGGGCAGTTGAAAAAAGGGACACAGGCATGGTATGATGCCACGAAGCAGATCAACTCCCTGAATGACCAGATCGCCCAGGCCGCAAAGGAACGGATCGCCATGACGGCGAGCGTCCAGTCAAGCATCCTGGATAAATACAAGGTATACTATAAAGTCTCTGCAAAAGCTGAGGCAGATTACTGGAACCGTGCCAGACAGCAGTTCAGGGCTGGCACTGATGAGCGGATCGAGGCAGACCAGAAGTACCTTGAGGCATTACAGGACTGGTATGAGCAGAGGAAAGAGCTGGATGAGGATTATGCTGAAAACAGCAGGGAAATAAATGAGCAGCTTGCAGATGATATAAAGGATCTCCAGGATGCGTACAAGGATGCAGTACAGAGCAGGAAAGAAGACATCCTCTCCCAGATGGACTTGTTTGAAAGCTGGGATGCCACCGGGTACAATGCGGACACGCTCCTGCACAACCTGAAGACACAGGTTGCCGGGCTTGCCCTCTGGGAGCAGCAGCTTGAAGAGCTCGGCAAAAAGGGCCTCTCATCTGCCCTGATGGAAGAACTCAGGGCGATGGGGCCGGATGCCGCGGCGAATATCTACAGCCTCAACCAGATGACCGCGCAGCAGCTTGACGAATACAACAGGCTGTGGCAGCAGAAAAATGCGCTGGCAATGTCACAGGCAGTAAAGGACAATGAATCCCTCCGACTGGAAACGAACCAGGAGATCACAAGCCTGCGGCTGAATGCACAATCTGAACTGAATGCGCTGAATGCGGAATACCGCGCTGCTATCGCGGAGCTGAATACGGGAATCTCCGGGGAGCTGGCCGGGCTTGTGAACAGGGCGGGCAGCATCGGGGAAGATGCTGTATCCGGGCTGATCGCAGGGATAGGCCGGGCAGCAAACAGCGTTGATACTTACAATAGTACGACGCAGATTGTATCACAGGTATCCGGGCAGCTTGCGGCACTGCAGCAGGAAGGGGCAACGATCGGCAAGGGCACTCTGGATGGCATACTTGCCGGAATGTCAGATTATACAAAAATCCAGGACGCATCAAAAAAGGTTGTGCAGTCCATCAAACGGGCAATGGATGAAGAGGCGGAGATCCACAGCCCTGCAAGGCTCTTCCGGCGTGAGACCGGACCGCAGATCCCGGCTGGCGTAGCACTTGGCATGGAGGACAATACGAGGCAGGCGGAAAAGTCCGCGCAGGAAATGATGCGGGATACCCTTGCGGCGGCACAGGAGGAAATGAAACGCCAGCAGGCGCAGCTCCAGGTACAGATGGGGACACTGGATTTTTCCGGTATCGCAAGATTGAACAGGCTGACGGAGCAGCACCAGCCGCAAACGCCGGTGGTGAATGTCAACAATGATACGCTGGCTTCCCTGCTCGGGACATTGATATCCGCGGTAAATGGATTATCAGAAAAGATGGACAACCAGCAGGTTGTGATGGATACGGGCGCGCTTGTGGCATCCATACAGCCAGCCATGAGCCAGGAGAGTGCAGCGGCCACAATACGCAGAAACAGGGGGAGGATGCGATGAAATTAAACGGATGGGACATTTTGAATGCAGACGCAAAGCAGTGGAACGTGACACCAGGGTTCCACTCGGTCAAGAACAGCAGCGAATGGAACCGGGGCAGCCCGGTAATGCTGGACGGCGAGATGGGATTTAAGACGATCGTGGTGACATTGCTCATCAAAAGGGACGGCGGCCGGCAGGCGCTCCTTAGCCGGTGCAGTGAGATCCTTTCCCGTCTGCTTATACCTGTGGAGATCGAGCTTGACGATTTTGAGCATAACTTTTATGGAGTCATGACAAAACACAGCCTGACAGAGAATCCCCTGAATATCATGCCTGTGAAATACAACCGCGCAAGTAAATTGACGCTGACATTTGACGGGTATGAGTATGCAAAAACGGAATCTGTACAGACATTTTCCGGATCCACAGCTTTTACAGTGAACAACGGCGGGAATATCGTTACGCCCGCTATTGTGGAGATCACACCGCAGGTCGGGGCCGCATCGATTGAAGTGACCGGGATTTGCCAGGATCACAATACGGGAGAAGACCTTCCGGTTGTAATACGGGAGCTGGCGACAGGGAAGACAGTTACCCTTGACGGGGTGGCGGGGCTCTTTACCCAGGAAGGGAAACTGAAATCAGGGGATATCGATATCTGGGAACGTCCGGCGCTGCTCCCGGGGGAAAATAAAATAACAGTGGATAATAACAGGATGGATATTACGGTAAAGTTCCATCCTCGCTTTATGTAAGGAGGAAATACCATGAAAATGACACTGAAAGAGGTAAATGAGAAGTATGCGGCGCTTGCAGGGACTGGCAGCCTGACGCTGCCGATCAAGCTGAGGTATGCGATCACCTGCAACCTTGACACGCTCCAGAAGCATGTGGAACGCATCGAGAAGACCCGGAAAGAATTATGCGAGCGTTACTGCAAGAAGGACGAAGACGGCAACCCGGTCATGGTCGAGAGCTATGTCGGCGGGCAGAAGAGAAGCAATTACGACATGAGCCCGAAGGACGAACGTGCCATGAACAGGGAATACGAAAATTTCCTTGAGACGGAAGAGGTCGAGCTGGAGATCAGGAAAGTGAAGCTCTCCGTCCTCGAGGAATGCGAAGAGAAGGAACGCTATGATACGCCGAACGTAGCGCAGCAGCTTGCAATGCATTTTATGCTGGAAGAGTAACAGGAGGACTGCCCTATGCTGAAATTATTCGACAAGAACCACAATGCCATAGGGCATATTGTGAAATACAGGGACTGCAAAAGGGGGAGCGAAGCCGCCACGGGCGACAAGACGCTCTCTTTCGTGTATCTGGCAAAGCACCACAGGCTTGAGAACGAAATGTATATCCGGACGCGGGAGGATGAATATGTCATCAAAGAGGTGTCCGAGAGTTCGGACGGGTTCCCACAGATCGTTGCGGCATTGAATCTGGAGGAACTGGAGGCAAAGCCGTGGCAGGAATTTTCTGTTATGGATTCGACCATTGACGAGGCTGCGAGGGCTGCGCTTGCCGGAACTGGCTGGACAGTAGGAACCTGCAGCGTCACGAAGCGCCGGAATGCCGGAATGGTGCATGTGGATTCGCTGGGCGTTATCAAGAACCTCTGCACGGCGTTCATGTGCGAGCCGGTGTTCGATACAGTAAAGAAAAGAGTATCATTCTACGAAAAGCGCGGTGAGGACAAGGGCGTTTACTTTCTGTCTGGGCTGAACCTAAAAAAGCTGCAGAAAAAAGCAACGTCCTATGATTTTTACACGCGCATCATCCCGGTCGGCGCCGACGGGCTGACGATCGAATCTGTCAACGATGGCAAAAACTATCTTGAGAACTATCAGTATTCGGACAAGGTACGCACCTACATCTGGAAAGATGAGTCTTATACAGACCCGCAGGCACTTATGGAGGACGCTGCCCTTGTGCTTGAAGAGAGGTCAAAGCCTGAACGGTCGTATTCTGCGGAAGTACGTGACTTGGCAAAACAGAAACCGGAGTATTCCATCCTGTCCTATTCCCTGGGCGATACGGTAAGGATCATCGACCCAGATACGGGGACGATGGAAGACCAGCGGATTGTACGCATGACAGAATATGAGGATTCCCCGGAAAAGAATACCTGCGAAATCGCAAACACGTTCCTGACCTTCGAAGAGATGCAGCAGAAACTCCAGGCGGCGGCTGAGATCGTAAACTATACCATTTCGAACGATGGGAAGATAAAGGTTTCCGACATCCTCAAATTTGAACAGGGGATCGCGGGCAGCTCTGTCGTCGGGGGCATCAACAGTAGCATCACAGGTATGCAGGGGGAGCTTGCGCAATTAAAGCTGACTTTGGGGCAGGTAGAGACGAATTACCTGAAAGCGGATGAGGCAGCGTTGAAATATGCGACCATCGAAAACCTGAATGTGACAAATGAGACGGTTCATTCCATACAGGGCGATTATGCATCTTTCAAAACTACAACGACGCAGGAGTTTTCGGCGCAAAGAGGTATCATCGACAACCTCTCCGGCCAATTCTCCAGCTTCCAGACCTCGGTGTCACAGGAGCTCATAACCGCAAAAGGCTGGATGCTCGAAGGTAGTATTGGTGATGCACAGATATCCAGTGTAGCTGCCAATAAACTGACCGCCGGAACCATCGACACAGCCATTGTCACCATTGCCGGTACAGATGGCCGCCTGCAGATATCTGACAACACCATCCAGATCAAGGACGCAAACCGTGTCCGGGTGCAGGTCGGAAAAGACGCCAGCGGGGATTACAGTATGTCAGTCTGGGATGCCTCCGGGAATCAGATCTGGGATGCACTGGGAGCTACAGAAAACACCATCCAGCGTAAGATTATCCGGGATAGGATGGTTGCTGATGATGCGGCGATAAAGGCGCTTAAGATTGATTTTCAGAGCTTTGAGACGGCACTTACCGATCAGGGAGTAACGATATCCGGGACAGTCGTACAGGTGGGGGACAAGACACTTAATGTTGCTTTGTCAGAGCAGACCCGGACCATCACTGAGCACGGGGAGACACTGACCGACCATGCTACAAAGATTGCGGCGAATGAGTCAGCAATCAAACTTAAGGTATCCACGCAGGATTTTAATTCCTACAAAACGACCATAGATGGCGAGCTGACATCTGCGAAGAGTCGGCTGAGTACCACAGAGTCAAGTATCACAGCTATGAAGAGCCAGATCGCGCTTAAAGTGGAGCAGACGGATATTGATTCGGCGCTGGAGAGTATTCAGGTTGGTGGAAGGAATCTGCTGTTAAACTCTGCTACAAGAAAAATTGCCGCACATGCAGGTGCTAAGATTTCTTTCGATACTGGCGTGTCGGTAGAGGAATGGAGAGCAACAGATGCAATACGAGCTTATGGAACAAAAGGGACAAGTGCCACAATTGGCATATTGGGAATTGGCAGTGCTTCAGTAACAGATGAAAAATATGTCCATTCTGTTTATATAAAAAATAATGGAGCTGAAACTA
>CAMTFT010000051.1 GCA_947071365.1 uncultured bacterium
TACACCTATTAAGTCGTCGGCAGCGTCAGATGTGTATAAGAGACAGTCTGGAAAGCGAGATACTGAAACAGGACAATGATCGCCCGGTAGCCCTGATCCTTTGGTGACTGGGTGATTACCGCATCGATCTTGTCTGTCAGGAGGGCATTGCGCGCGTCCTCTGACAAATCGAAGAAAACAGAGGTCAGGCGGCGCTGCAGGGATTCCATGGCAGAAATACATACCTGGGCATCACCGTTATAGATAATATAATTCACTTCCTCGTGTAGTTGAAGCTCCTGCTTTATCAGCTCCAGATTGGATTCTGCGTTATTGCCAAGCTGGATGATCCCGTCTAATACCATGGCAGACGGTTCGGACTGGAAATAATCAAGGATACCGATATTGCGGTAATTATTTCCAAGCATTGCCGAGGAAGGCAGAAATGCCATTACATGGCCGCTTCCGCCAGCAAGGCGGTTGATCAGCATACCGGCAATGCGGCCGGAGCGGTAGTAGTCACAGTGTATGGAGGAGAGAACCGGAAGGCGGTTAATATAAGTATTCAGAAATACGATCGGGAACTGCTCCTTGTGCAGGGCGCGGATCCTCCGGGAAATGAGCGGAGAGTTAATAGGAACAATGACCATGGCGTTTGCGCCTTCCTCAAGTGCACGGTCGATGAGCTGCAATTGTGTCTGCGCGTCAAAATCATTTCCAAAATACAATTCTATAGATACACCGTAATCTTTTACTTCGCGTTCTGCCTTGCGGATCCCGCGGATGACGTCTTCCCAGAAATCATTTGGACGGACGTGGAAGACAACGGCAATTTTGTAATTGCGGCTGCGGTTGACAAGCCCGGAAGCGATCTTATTCGGCTGATAATTCATTTCCTTTGCGAGCTGACGGATATGCTCCGCCACCTGGGGGTTAATGCGGTCACGGTTTTTCAATGCGCGCTGCACCGTTCCGATAGATACGCCGGCAGCAGCGGCAATATCTTTTAATGTAGTCGCCATAAATATTTTACCTTTATTCCGTTTGATTAGCGCATCGGGGATACCGCCAGGACGGCAACGTTTACGCGGATCAAGTATTTTCTTTAAGTATTACATAGTTTCGCAAAAGTTACAAGACCTTATTTTGGAGATATTAACTAAATTTTGGGCCCTCATTTCATGAAAGTATCCCAAAAATAATTTATTTTACATAGTTCTATTGACAATGTCGTGGAAATAGTGTATTTATTAAATATCACATGCGTCAACGTTAACGCAGAAATGTAAATTATACAAAATCACAGGAGGTAAGGAAATGAGAAGTAAGAAAATGGCAGTAAAAATCATGACAGCAGGTATTGCGGCAGTAATGGCAATGGGGATGCCGATGTGTGTATCGGCTTCAGACGAGGTGTTGAATGTTGGAACGATGCCGCTGACAATGGGCGTTCCGGTACTGTATGCACAGGAGCAGGGTTATTTTGAGGAAGCAGGGCTGAATGTTAATATTGAACTGTTTGCAACAGGCGCCCCGATCAATGAAGCAATCGCAGCGAACGAACTGGATGTTGCTGTTTCCGGTTTTGCATCCGTATACTCTCTGGCAAATGCAAACTGTACCTGGCTTGCTGATGTCAGTACAACAGGCGGTATGGCACTGTTCGCACGCTCAGACTCCGCAATTGCACAGGCAGGCGAAACTGATGGAATGATTGGAAGTGCAGAGACCTTAAAGGGCATTCAGATCCTGGAACCTCTTGGCACAGCAGTACAGTACATGACAGAAACGTACGCAGCAAAATTCGGTCTTACACCGTCAGACCTGAATCAGGTAAATATGGAATACGCTCCCGCTTATCAGGCATTTACGACTGGCGAGGGTGATGCGGTTGCAGCGAATCCGCCGTATTCTTACACACTTGCAGAGGAAGGATACACAAAGCTTTGTACCTTTGAAGATGCAACTGGTGTAAATATGTGTGACGGTGCTTTTGCACGCAATGCGGTAGTGGAAGAACGCGCAGAAGATATTCAGTTATTCGTGAACTGCCTTGTAAAGGCAATGGATGATCTTCAGGACGTAGAGCTCCGTACAGAATATACAAAGAAAGTGTATGAAGAAAACGCTATTACATGTTCAGATGCAGACCTGGCCCATGAGATTGAAGACAGAATGTACATCGGAACAGAAGCAATGTCAGATCCGGATTATGTTCTCGGCGAAGCATGGGTAGCTATTACAGATTTCCTTGTAAACGCAGAGAAAATTATGGAAGACAATGCACCGAACGTAGCAGCATCTATTAATCCGACTTTTGTATCTGAGGCAATAGGAGCAGAAGTAAAGGGACAGTAAAGTAACTGCAGGAAGGCAGTTTCAGGTGGTAGAGGTTATGATGAAAAAGAAAAAAGAAAACTATTGGATATTATCCGTATTGTCAATCGCGATTTTCATAGGAGTCTGGTATATATGCTGTGATGTGCTGAAACTTACAAGCTCTGCCACGCTGCCGGGACCTGTTACGATTGCGAAGACCTTTGTAAAGAAATTTTCCAGTACGGCGCCGGATGGCGCCACCCTGCCGGCTCATATTTTATCATCGCTTCAGATTTCCCTGGGCGGCTGGGCGATGGGCGTTCTGATTGGAACGCCCCTGGGAATCTTTATGGCATGGAATAAAAAAGTAGATTTGTTTGTGCGTCCGCTGTTTGACCTGCTTCGTCCGGTTCCGGGACTTGCCTGGATACCGTTGATGATCATTCTTTTCGGCATCGGACTCACACCGAAGATCGTTACCGTATTTTTGTCAGCATTCGTTCCGTGTGTCCTGAATTCATATACCGGAATCCGCCAGACAAAGGATGTACATCTCTGGGTTGGACAGACGTTTGGCGCATCGGACACACAGATGCTCGTGAACATTGCGATCCCGACAGCTCTTCCGCTGATTATGACGGGTGTGCGCGTTGCGCTCGGCGCCGGATGGACATGTATCGTGGCAGCAGAAATGCTTGCTTCGACGAAAGGTCTTGGCTATATGATCCAGCAGGCGCGTGGAATTTACCGTCCGGATATCATTATCTGCGGTATGATTGCGATTGGTGCGATAGGAGCACTGTTTTCCGGACTGCTCACAATCATTGAAAATAAGATCATAAAGGGGGTGCGCAGGGATGATTAACCGTTTTCATAAAGGCGCTAAAAATTATGAAAAAACAATATGTGCAGCGATATCTATTATTGCTTTCCTGTGTATCTGGCAGATGGTCGTGAGCTTTACACAGGCGGGACTTGTTCTGGCGGGCCCGATTGATACACTCTCTGCATTTTTTAAAAGCATTGTGACTCCGATCGGAACCCACACGGTGGAAGGCCATATTTTGTGGAGCCTGAGCCGTGTACTGGTAGGATTCGTGCTTGGCTCTCTTGCAGGGATCGTCCTGGGAATCCTGATGGGGTGGTTCCGTCCGGTTTCCGCTTTATTCCGTCCGATTTTTGAGATTTTACGACCGATTCCTCCGATCGCGTGGATTCCGCTGTCGATTGTCTGGTTTGGACTTGGAGAGGCTTCCAAATACTTTCTGATTTTTTATTCAGCGTTCTGTGCAGTGACGATGAATGCATATTCCGGAGTGCGCAGTGTTGATACAGAGCTTATGGGAGCCGCAAAAATGCTTGGGGCAAGTAACCGTCAGGTATTTACAACGGTTGTTCTTCCATCGTGTATACCGCAGATTTTTGCGGGACTTCAGATTGCTGTCGGCACTTCCTGGGCAACGGTGGTTGCAGCGGAAATGGTGCGTTCCTCCGAGGGAGTCGGCTGGGTGATCATTAAAGGGCAGGACAGTAACAGTACCGTTCAGATTCTCGTTGGAATTGTGGCAATTGGTATCGTAGGATATATTCTGGCTGTCACAATGAGGGCAATTGAGGCAAGACTTTGCAGATGGAGTGTAAGAGGCAAATGAGTAAAGAAATTATTGTTTGTAAAAATATGTCAAAAACTTTTGAGACGGCAAGAGGCCCGGTGCATGTTATCGATAACGTGTCCTTAAGTGTCCGTGAGAATGAGCTTCTGGTTTTGTTTGGCCCGGGCCAGTGCGGCAAATCAACAATGATCAACTGCATGTCCGGACTGGAAACCGTGAGTGGCGGAACGGTTGAAGTAAGCGGAAAAGCAGTGACGAAGCCGGGGCCGGACAGAGGTGTGGTATATCAGAGAATGGCACTCTTTCCGTGGCTTACGGTAATGGGAAATGTAGAGTATGGCCCGAAGGTACAGGGAGTACCGAAAAAAGAGCGCAGAGAGAAGGCACAGCATTATATTAATCTGGTCGGACTGGAGGGATTCGAGAATTCTTATCCGAATCAGCTTTCCGGAGGAATGCAGCAGCGTGTGGGAATTGCGCGTGCTTACTGCAACGAGCCGGATGTGCTGTTTATGGATGAGCCGTTCGGTCATCTGGATGCGCAGACGCGGTATCTGATGCAGGAAGACCTGATGAAGATCTGGGAGAAAGAAAAGCGCACGATCGTGTTTGTTACTAACAATATTGAAGAAGCGCTCTATCTGGCAGACAGGATCGTCGTCATGAGGAATTGTCCGACAAGCATCAAGAAAGAGTACGAGATTACTCTGCCCAGACCGCGTGATTATGTAGACCCGGAATTTTTGAGACTGCGTGAAGAGATCAGTGCAGTCGTGGACAAAGCATTGTAGGAGGCGGAAAAGTGGAAAAGAAAGACATAATTCTTCACGTAGACCATATGACGAAAAGCTTCGGCGACCTGCAGGTTTTAAATGATATTTCCTTTGATGTTCACCGGGGAGAATTTCTGTGCATCGTTGGTCCTACCGGATGTGGAAAAACAACTTTCCTGAACTGTATTACCGGTCTGTATAATCTGACGAGCGGACAGATTCTGGTGAATGGGGAACCGGTCGATACGAAAAAGCATAACATTGCCTATATTTTTCAGGAATATTCTACCATGTCGTGGCTGACGGTAGAACAGAATGTGGCATTTGGGCTGAAAATGAAAAAGAAGCCGAAGGATGTCATTGCAAAAGAAGTGGCGGAGGTCCTGGAAATGGTGGGACTGACGAAATACAAAGACTATTACCCGATTGAGCTGTCTACCAGTATGCTTCAGAGAGTTGTAATAGCGAGAGCATTTGCAGTAAAACCGGACATTCTTCTGATGGATGAGCCGTATGGACAGTTGGATGTGGAGCTGCGGTTCCGTCTGGAGGATGAGCTGATCAAGCTGTGGCAGCAGCTCGGAACGACGGTTATATTTATTACACATAATATAGAAGAGGCTGTATATCTCAGTGAGAATATTCTTGTTCTGACAAACAAGCCGACCAGTATCAAGAGCAGATTGGAAAATACTCTGCCGAGACCACGTAAAATTTCAGCGCCGGAGTTCATTGATTTGAGAAATCAGGTGACGGAACTGATTAAGTGGTGGTAGGTAAAGGAGGATTTTTATGAAAGCAGTAATGATGATGTTCGACTCGCTGAACCGGGCGATGCTGGAGCCTTACGGATGTGAGTGGACAAAGACACCGAATTTCCAAAGACTGGCAGAGCGGTGCGTCAGATTTGATAACTGCTATGCGGGAAGCCTGCCATGTATGCCTGCAAGAAGAGAGCTGCAGACAGGAAGATACAATTTCCTGCACAGGAGTTGGGGGCCGATAGAACCGTTTGACGATTCCATGCCGCAGATTCTGAAAGACCATGGTGTGTATACGCATCTTGTTTCCGATCACACGCACTACTGGGAGGATGGTGGCGCGACTTATCACTACCGCTATAGCTCCTGGGAGAACGTCCGCGGGCAGGAGGGAGATAAGTGGAAATGCCTGCCGGAATTATTTGGTGAGGGTGATGACACAAAGCTGCAGAATAAGGACGGCATTTATTTCCAGGCGACGAAGGATCTGCAGCGTCATGATGCGGTAAACCGAAAATTTATGCAGAAAGAGGAAGACACCGCTCTCGCGCAGACAGTGGAAAAGGGACTGGAATTTATTGACGCAAACCATCAATGTGACAGATGGTTTTTGCAGATAGAGTGCTTTGACCCGCATGAACCGTTTTTTGTTCCAGAGGATTATAAAGATTTATATCCGGATGATTATACAGGGCCGGTTCAGGACTGGCCGCCATATCACCATGTGACAGAGGATGAGACGACTGCGGACCATATGAAGAAGCAGTATGCGGCGCTTCTGACTATGTGTGACAGATATCTGGGAATGGTGCTTGATAAATTCGACGAGCTGGATCTCTGGAAGGATACGATGCTGATCGTAAATACGGATCATGGTTATCTGCTGGGAGAACATGGCTGGTGGAGCAAAATCGTAATGCCGTGTTACGACGAGATCGTACATACGCCGCTGTTTATTTACGACCCGCGTTTCCAGTGTGCGAAAGAAACGCGCAGTGAGATCGTGCAGACGATTGACCTGCCGGCAACGCTCCTTGAATTTTTTGATGTACCGGTTCCGGAGGATATGCAGGGAAGGCCGATACGCAGGGTGATCGAGGAAAACAAGCCGATACGTGACTATGCGATGTTCGGCATTCACGGGGCACACGTATGCATTTTTGACGGGACATATGTTTATATGAAGGCGCCGGTATCGGAAGAAAATAAACCGCTGTATGAATATACGACAATGCCGATGCATATGCGGAACCTCTTTTCCGTGGGTGAGCTGAAAAAAGCGCAGGCAGTTCCCGGGGATACTTTTTCCTTCACGAAAGGCTGCCCGGTATGGAAAATTCCGAAAGGAAACGGCAATGGGGAACGTGATTTCAGCGATATCCTTATTAACGGAAAAAACAGTGAGGATGCAAAACATATAGACAATAACAGCATGGTTAATTCCGCAAATTTTGGCGATAAGCTTTTTGATATGATTCATGACCCGCACCAGGAAGAGGAACTGGATGATCTGGGTGTGGAAGTAAAAATGGCAAATCTGCTTCAGCGGGCAATGAAGGAAAATGACTGTCCACCGGAACAGTTTGAAAGAATCGGCTTTGCCGGAGACAGAGCCGTTACAGAGGAAGACCTCCGGGCTCTTCATGCCGGACAGGAGGTACAGCCGCTGATCCTTGAGCAGTATCCCTGGACAAAGGGAGCGGTGAACACTTACCGGGCGCTTTTGAAGTTTATACCGAAAGAGCGAAAGGCAGAGACTGCCGGAGTTCTCACAGAGAAGATCCCGCAGATTCTGAAGGGGGAAGATGTTATCACGCCGGAGCTGATATGCTCGGTGGTTCCGCTTGTCATTCCGGAGGAATACGTAGATATGGTACAGTATTTTATCGGTCTGTCCGGAAGAACTTCATAAGGAGGTTCCTATGCCGCCAATCAGTGTTTTGATGAAGCCGTCCTCCGGTATGTGCAATATGAGCTGTGATTATTGCTTTTACTGTGATGAGACGAAAAAAAGAACTCAGCAATCCTTTGGCTTTATGGAGGAAGAGACGTTAAAAAATATTATCCGCAAGACGATGCTGCGGGCAGAGGGCGCAGTCAGCTATGCCTTTCAGGGCGGGGAGCCGACGCTCCGTGGACTTGATTTTTTCCGGAAGGCTGTGGCGTATCAGAAGCAGTACAATAAGCATGGTATTCAGGTACACAATGCCTTCCAGACGAACGCATATCTGATCGATGATGAATGGTGCCGTTTTTTTAAGGAAAATAATTTCCTTGTCGGGGTTTCCCTGGACGGTACGCGGGAGATACACGACGCATACCGGCACGGAAAAAACGGTGCTCCGACGTATGACCGGGTGGTGGAAGCTACAAAACGGATGGATAAGTATGGAGTGGATTATAATATCCTGACCGTTGTAAACCGGAAGGTAGTGGAGAATATAGAGGAGATCTATGAGAATTACAGGGATCATGGATGGAAATACCAGCAGTATATTGCCTGCCTTGACCCGTTGGGGGAACTGCACGGACAGAATGGATATGCACTGCACCCGGAAGAATATGGGGCGTTTCTGATTCGCCTGTTTGATATGTGGTATGCGGATCTGCAGGAGGGAAGACAGCCGTATATCCGGATGTTTGAAAATTATGTCAGTATCCTGATGGGGTACTGCCCAGAGGCGTGTGACCAGAGAGGAACCTGCGGAATCCAGTATGTCGTTGAAGCGGACGGCGGTGTTTACCCGTGCGATTTTTACATGACAGATGAGTATCTTCTTGGAAATTTTAATAATTGCAGACTTGATGCAATCGATGAGCATCGCAGGAAGATAGCGTTTGTGGAAAGATCACAGAAGCTGTCACCGGAATGTAAAAAATGCCGTTATTACCATATCTGCCGGGGCGGCTGCCAGAGGCACAGAGACAGGAATGTGGATCAGGGATGGTATGAAAATTATTTTTGCAGCGCCTATCGCGTATTTTTCGATGCATGCTATGAGCGGATGAAGAAGATTGCGGAGCAGGTGTAAGCGGAAGTGATTGTAAAACAGCAGCCTTTTGCCTGTCTCTTATACACATCTGACGCTGCCGACGACTTAATAGGTGT
>CAMTFT010000052.1 GCA_947071365.1 uncultured bacterium
GGATACAGCCGTTTCTGTTCATCCAAAGATGACGTGTCAGCCTCCCTTCTCGCCTTTGTTCCCGTGGAGGATAACTGCGAGATCGAAGCACTGAAGCTGACGAATAACGGTTCCACGGTAAAGGAGCTGACTCTTTTTTCTTATGTGGAATGGTGCCTGTGGAATGCAGATGACGATATGAAGAATTTTCAGCGCAACTTAAGCATCGGTGAAGTGGAGATAGACGGCTCTGCCATCTATCACAAGACAGAATACCGGGAGCGCCGGAATCATTACGCCGTATACGCAGTCAACAGTCCTGTCGATGGATTTGACACGAGCCGGGACGATTTTCTCGGCCCGTACTGCGGCCCGGATGCCCCGCAATCTGTGAAAAAGGGAGCCTGCAGCAATTCTGTTGCCAGCGGCTGGTCTCCCATTGCCTCCCATCAGATCACGCTCACTTTAAATCCCGGTGAGTCCAGAAGCTTCGTCTTCGTTCTCGGCTATCTCGAAAACGGGGATGAGGAAAAGTGGGAAGCCCCAGGCATCATCAATAAAAAGCCCTCGAAAGCCCTGCTTGCAAAATATCAGACGGACGAAGACGTGGAACACGCTTTTAAGGCGCTGCAGTCTTACTGGGAAGGGCTTTTATCCCGTTACCGCGTCTCTACCTCCAACGAAAAAGTAGACCGCATGGTGAACATCTGGAATCAGTATCAGTGCATGGTAACTTTCAATATGTCCCGTTCCGCCTCCTACTATGAATCCGGTATTGGAAGAGGCATGGGATTCCGTGACTCCTGCCAGGATCTGCTGGGCTTCGTTCACCTCATTCCCGAGCGGGCAAGGGAGCGCATCATCGATATCGCTTCCACCCAGTTTGATGACGGCAGCGCTTACCACCAGTATCAGCCCCTCACAAAAAAGGGGAATTCCGATATCGGCAGCGGCTTCAACGACGATCCGCTGTGGCTGATTGCCTGTACGAGTGCATACGTGCGCGAAACGGGGGATGTGACGATTCTTTCCGAACTGGTTCCTTTTGACAACGATATGACAGTGGCTGCTCCGCTGATGGAGCATCTGAAGCGGTCTCTTGATTATATCATTACACACAGAGGCCCCCACGGTCTTCCGCTGATCGGCCGCGCCGACTGGAATGACTGCCTGAACCTGAACTGTTTTTCCGCGCATCCCGGTGAATCTTTCCAGACCTTCGGCCCCAGCGAAGGGCCTGTCGCCGAGTCCGTATTTATCGCCGGTATGTTCGTAAAATACGGGGAAGAATACGCACAGCTCTGCGAGCTTATGAGCCTGCCCGAGGAAGCAGACCGGGCGCGAAAGGAAGTAAGCTCCATGTATCAGTCCGTGATCCGGGACGGCTGGGACGGCGAATGGTTCCTGCGGGCTTACGACGCGTTCGGAAATAAAGTCGGTTCCGCCCAGTGTGATGAGGGGCAGATCTTTATCGAACCCCAGGGCTTCTGTGTCATGGCCGGTATCGGCGCTGCGGAGGGACTGGCGCAAAAAGCGCTTGATTCCGTGGAAAAACATCTGGATACACCCTACGGGATCATGCTGCTGCAGCCTGCCTACACCCGTTATCACCTGGAGCTTGGTGAGATCACCTCTTATCCGCCGGGCTACAAGGAAAATGCCGGGATCTTCTGCCACAATAATCCCTGGGTGTCCATCGCGGAGACTGTGATGGGACACGGAGACCGCGCATTCGACATTTACCGGAAGACGTGCCCTGCCTACGTGGAGGAATTCAGCGAGATCCACCGGACAGAGCCTTACGTATATTCACAGATGGTAGCTGGAAAAGACGCCAGATTTTTCGGCGAGGCAAAGAACAGTTGGCTCACCGGAACGGCAGCCTGGACTTTTGTCAATATCTCCCAGTACATCCTTGGCCTTTATCCCACCCACAGGGGACTTTCCGTAGATCCCTGCGTGCCGAAGGGCTTCGGTGATTTCCAGATTACAAGGAAATTCCGGGAGGGTACATACCATATCTCCATCCGGAATCCGGAGGATACCGAAAAGGGAATCCGTTCCCTTACTGTTGACGGACAGCCCGTAGAGGGCAACGTGATCCCGTATCAGAAGGGAAAAGAACATTATGAAGTGACTGTGGTCATGGGCGCATAGAACGCGCCGCCGCCCGACACACCACCATAAAAAGACTACGACAGAGGGTGTCGCAAAACAGCAGAAAGCCACAAGCTCAGGTACATGTCCACCCGGCCACATACCTGAGCTTGTGCCCCAACTGCATTTTGCGACACTCTCGTCAAAAATGGATCAGACTCAGATGATCTCCCCATTCGTCCTGATCATATCACGATACCAGTAAGCAGAATCCTTCCATATTCTCTTCTGCGTCGGATAATCCACATAGATAAGCCCGAAACGCTCCGAATATCCCAGATTCCATTCAAAATTGTCCATCAGCGACCACTGAAAATATCCCCGCAGGTCAATTTCTCCCGCTGCCCTTTTCAGCTCCTTTAAATACCGGTTCAGGAAATCGATCCTGTTCGGGTCATGCACCTTTCCGTCCAGAGACACGACATCGTGGCAGGACAATCCATTCTCTGTAATATAAATCGGCTTTTTATAGCGTTCATACAGGAATTTCGGCCCCCAGTACAGGCACTGCGGCGTTACCGGCCAGTTTGCCGCCGTCTTTGGGAAGCCCTCATAGCGCCGCACCTCTTCCGGCCGTCCGTCCCCGCCCATGCGGACACATCTTCCGTTGTAAATATTCTGTCCGTATATATCGATGGGCTCCGATATCAGCTTCATATCCTCATCTGTGATCTTCGGTAAGTACGGTTCGTACCGCTTCAGTCCCTCTTCCGGATACCGTCCCAGAAGTACGGGATCAGACCACCACGTAACATTCCACGT
Source organism: uncultured bacterium (assembly GCA_947071365.1). Lineage (GTDB taxonomy): Bacteria > Bacillota > Clostridia > Lachnospirales > Lachnospiraceae > Choladousia. Next base: position 2,899 of record CAMTFT010000052.1, read on the forward strand.
CCATCTTCTGTCATCCTCCTGCAGCGCAAACACCATCTGTCTTGCCGCCTCGATGTCCTGCGGGCATTCCGTCTCCGGATAACACATGGAGCCAGTCGGAGCATACCCTATCAAAAGCGGCTGCCTGCCGTACTGACGCAGCATCTGGACAGCCCGCCCGTGAGCCTTCAATGCATTGTGAGCCATCTCAAATGTATCTCTCAGAGGCGATTGCAGGCCCGGTGCGTGCACCCCCTCCAGAAAACCAAGCCCCACAAAGCACTGCGGCTCATTCAGCGTAAAAAAGTGCTTTACTCTGTCACTGAACCGTTCCGCCACCAGCTTCGCATACGCGCCGAACCATTCCACTATCTGCGGATTCATCCAGCCGCCGCGCTTGTAAAGCTCATACGGCAGCTCCCAGTGGTACAGCGTAACGTACGGCTCGATCCCGTTTTCCAGCAGTTCATCGATCAGAGCATTATAAAATGCGATTCCCTTTTCATTCACCCTGCCGCTTCCCTCCGGAAGCACTCTCGCCCAGTCAATGGAAAAACGGTATGCCGAAAGCCCCATCTCCTTCATGATCGCCACATCTTCCCGGAACCGGTGATAATGGTCACACGCTATATCCCCCGTATGGCCTTCAAAAATGCGTCCCGGCTCCTTTGCAAAGACCTCCCAGATATGTGCTCCCTTTCCGTCTTCTTCCACACCGCCTTCGATCTGATACGCGCTGGTGGCCGCGCCCCACACAAAATCCTTTGAAAATCCCATTTTCGCTTTTCTCCTCCTTTATCCATACACTTCTCCGATGCGTATAAAACCGATTGATGATTATAGCACCAATCGGTTCTTCTGTTAAGCATTTTTTGATATCATTTTATCTATCTTTTATAACCACCGCTTCAGCGCCTGCATCAACTGTTCCAGATCCAGCGGCTTCGTGATATGCTCGTTCATCCCCGCATTATGGGCCGCCTGAACATCCTCCGCAAAGGCATTCGCCGTCATCGCGATAATAGGAATCTCCTTCGTATATTCTCCCGGAAGCGCACGGATCGCTTTCGTCGCCTCATAGCCATCCATTATCGGCATCTGGATATCCATAAATATCACATCATAGCTGCCTGCTTCCACCGATGACATGGTATCCAGCGCCTCCTTTCCGTTCTGAACCCAGTCCACCTCCAGTCCCAGCATACCGAAAATTTCAGTGGCGATCTCCGCGTTTATCTCATTATCCTCTGCGAGCAGCGCGTGTTTCCCCGCAAATTCCTCCTCTGAAAATTCATCCAGAGTGGCCGGCTGCTTCTGCTCTTCCTCATGTCCGAGCAGGCGCCTGAATGTCTGGGCTATCCGGGACTTGAACAACGGCTTGCAGATAAATGCATTGATCCCTGCTTCCCTTGCCTCCGCTTCGATGTCAGACCAGTCATACGCGGACAGAATAATGATCGGTATATCTTCCCCAATCTGCCTGCGTATCTCCCTGGCTGTGGCAACACCGTCCATCTCCGGCATTTTCCAGTCCAGGATCAGCGCAAAGAAATCGTCCTGTGCATTGTGTCTGGCAACGGCCCGCTCCACCGCCTCCCGGCCGGAAAGGACCCATTCGCCCTTCATGCCGAGCTGTCTCAGTATCTCACACGTCGCTTCACACGCTATTTCTTCATCATCCACTACGAGTATCGGAAGATCCACAAGCTCCTGATATGACACCTCGGATACCGCATCCTGCAGCTTCATAAAGACAGTCACAGTAAATTTCGTACCTTTGCCCAGGCTGCTCTCCACCTGGATGCTGCCGTTCATCATCTGAATAATATTTTTCGTGATCGGCATGCCCAGCCCTGTTCCCTGCATTTTCCTTACTCTGCTGTCATCCGCTCTTGAGAATGGCTCGAACAGGTGCTCCAGATACTCCTCTTCCATGCCAATTCCATTATCCTCAAAAATAAATTCATAGCAGCCGATCTTAGGCCTGTTCGTCCGTTTCTCAGAAATATTTACCTGGATCCGGCCTCCATCCGGCGTATACTTTATGGCATTGCTCATCAGGTTCATAAGCGCCTGCAAAAGACGCTGCGCATCTCCCACCACCTTTTCATGTACGATTCCCCAGGTGGATATGGAAAGCTCATGCTGCTTTTCCTCTGCCTGCGTTTTGGACATGGTAATCAGGTTATCGATCAGATCCGCGAGGCTGAACTCCTCCTGACGCAGATCCATTTTCCCAGATTCAATTTTGCTCATATCCAGTATTTCATTGATCAGGCCAAGCAGATGCTTACTTGATATACTGATCTTATTCAGGCAGTCCGACACGCGTTCCCTGTCATCCAGATTGGTGGCTGCGATAGCCGTCATTCCGATGATCGCATTCATGGGGGTACGTATATCATGGCTCATATTGGAAAGGAAGTCTGATTTTGCGGCATTTGCATAGTTCGCCCTTTCATACGCTTCCTCCAGCGCTTTCTTTGCTTCCAGCAGCTCCCATTTTTTCTGTTCCTCTGCCTTTCGAAGCTCTGTAATATCATTGCCGATTACAAAGCCCTGAATATGGCCGTTCTGTTCATTTTGGGACAGCAAAGTAGTTACCCTCGTATACGTCTCAGCCTCCGGACTGTAATACTCGATCTCAACCGCCCGCTCACCATTCTGGAAGCGCTTTCTGATCGTATCGCATTTCAGAAGTTCCCTCATCTCTGCACTTCTCATACGGGGATTCTTCGTCTCTGTCCACTTTTGGTTCATGAGATCGAAGGATACCGGAAGCGACAGTCCCAGCTCCCGAATCAGATTCACCCCACTCTGGGCTGTAAACTCGTTATAGACCAATCCCTCCGTTACATCAAAGGCATACGAATACTCACACCGGTTCGTCAGCGCGTCCCTGTACTGCCTGCGCTCCTGATCCAGCATCGCCATGGTCTTTCTCAGCTCATGGTTTTGCTCTTCAAAGTCTGTTACATCCTGATAAAGGCTGTAATACAGCGTCTCTCCGTTCTCATTCACGATCCGTTTTCCGCTGTCTACCACCCATTTCACGCTGCCATCTTTATGCAGCACCCGGTATTTGCAGGAATAGCTGCCGTTTCTTCTCTCCTGCTCCTTCAGGCTGTCCACCGTGCTTTCCCGATCCAGCTGATAAATATTATCCGCCAGATTTCCCTTTGATACCTGCAAAAATTCTTCCACTGTGTATCCCTGGATCGCAGCCGCAGCTTCGCTTACGTGTGCAAAAGAATATTTTTCATCATCCCTGCTGATTTTGAAGCCGCCGGAAATTCCATTCAGGATCGTTTCCAGACGGAGGTTCGCATCCGTGTACGCATTCTGCGCTTCCTCCTGCGCCTTTCTCAGCTTACCGTAAAACAGCACGACCAGCGCGGTCAGAAGGAGACTGACCGTAAAGGCAAGAACGGCAAAGTTAAGAACAAAACGCCTCAAATAATCTATCGACACCTCCATGTCAAATTCCATGCAAAGGATGCCGTATACATCGGAGCCCTCGTCGTAGATCGGGAAATAAGCCGTGCATATCCTTCCCCAGTCGGTGTCCATAAAATCTTCGGACATCATGCTCTCACCGCGAAGACCTCTCTCCATATAATCAAACAGCTCTTCCTCTATCGGTGTACCCGGATACGCAAAATCCTCCGCACTCAGAGGCAGTCCGTCCACAACATAAATATATGTACCATCTTCCTGAGCCTGCGCCGTATACAGATAACGCGCCGACGTCGCAACACGGATCGAATTCAGCTTTTCCTGCAATGATCTGTATATATCCGTACTCATATCCTCTTTATCCACAATTTCCGAAAAACTTTCGTAGTGGATCTGCGAAATAATACTGTCCCGGATCTGCATGGACGTCCGCTGAAAATTTTCAATGATGTTTCTTTTTTCCTGATAGTAATTCGACGCTCCCACAAACATAAATGCTATGAAAACCAGCAGGAAGGTCCATATCCCCACCGTTTTTACTGTGAGCCGGCTTTTTTTAATATTACGCTTATCATTTCCCATAAACACTGTATCACTCCTTGCTGTGCTTATATTGATAATAGCATAACTTGGGATGTCTCACAATATTTTCACAGAAATATTCCATGTTTTATTCCGCGATGATCTCGCAGATGTCATCAAACGCGATCTTCGTATCTACCACCTGTATCACCCGACCGTCCTTATCGATCCTCCCCACCATACCGGTTCGCCTCAGATACTCGCCACCGCTGAAATATACCACTGTGATCATATCATTTTTCCGTATCCGGCGCAGCTCCCGGTCCAGTATCTCCGCGTATTCTTCCGACAGCTCCTTTTTGGGAACCGTGATCCTCTCCTTCTTCCGAAGTGCCTCGGGATATCCCTTCAAGGCGGCAAAGGGCATGAACTGCTTTGCCCGCTCTTCATGACTCATTTTCGGTCTATACGCCACTTCTGTGTCCTCCGATCTGGCAGTTGCGCTCCATCGTGGTAGCTCCCTCCTGCAGATTCATACCCTTCAGCACCGCATTCTTGCCGTATTTCTCCCGGATACCCAGCACCGCCTGCTGGATCCGGTGCTCCCGCTCCAGCTCTGCCGGTTCCGTAAAAAGATCATACTGCTGGTACGCTTCATCCATCACCCGGGGAAAGGTCAGCGTAATCCTGCGTATCGGTATATGATGGTTCACGATACGCTCATACAGCTCCACCGCATACGAAGTGATCTGTCTTGCAGAGCTGGTGGCCACGGACATCGACGCTGTCCCATGCGATGACTTCTGGCGGAACTGCCTGTTGTATCCTATGTGCAGTGTGACGGACTCTGCCACCAGTCCCTTGTCCACCAGCTCAAGGCACAGCAGATCCGTCATTTCTTTTACGATCAGCCTTCCTCCCTCGTAATCGCAGTCGCAGCCTATCACCTGCCCGCTTCCGATGGAGTTTGACTTCGGCCTGTAAGCTTTGATATCCGCCATGGTGGCCGTCTCCCGTCCCCATGCATGGTCGATCAAAAGCTCCGCATCCACGCCGAACTGGCGGTACAGCTCTTCTTCCCCCGCCTGCGCGATCTCCCTCATGGTAAAGATCCCCATCGCCTCCAGACGACGGGCTATCCCGGGGCCGACGCGCCAGAAATCCGTGAGCGGCCTGTGATCCCACAGAGTCCTGCGGTACGCTTCCTCATCCAGAATCCCTATGCGATCCTTCGTGTGCTTGGCCGTAATATCAAGCGCTATCTTCGCAAGATACAGATTCGTCCCGATCCCACAGGCAGCGGGAATACCGACGCTGTCCATAATGTCCTGCATGATCGTGACCCCCAGCTCCTTCGCCGTCATCCGGTACATAGCCAGATAATCCGTCACATCCATAAACACCTCATCGATGCTGTACACGTGAATATCCTCTCTGGCAATATACTTCAGGTATATCGCATAGATCTCCGCCGAATAATCAATATAGAGCTGCATCCTGGGCGTCGCCATAATATAATCAAGCCCTTTGGGGCTGTCTCTTATACACATCTCCGAGCCCACGAGACGGAGCTACATCT
>CAMTFT010000053.1 GCA_947071365.1 uncultured bacterium
GATAAATATAAGGCGTTCCTGCAGTGTGACGCTCCAGTAGAATTTCTGGAAGGGACTACGGCAGCAGGAAAGACAACAGTTGGCCTTTTTAAGTTTATGCTTAAAGTAGCTGAATCGCCGAAAAAGCTCCACATACTTGCAGCGGATGACACCGGAGCGGCAGAGAAGAATATCATAAACAAGGATTTAGGGATTCTGGACGATTTCGGTTGTCTGGTGGAGTATAAAGGCAACGGATCCGGTGAGTACAAGATGCCGCATTTGCTCTTTCATACATCCGGCGGCGATAAGATTATCTTTGTAGTTGGCTACGGGAATAAGCGAAAGTGGAAGGATGCCCTGGGCGGCCAGTACGGATGCCTATACATCGATGAAATCAATACAGCAGATATAGATTTTGTCCGTGAAGCTGCCATGAGGTGCGATTACCTGATGGCTACACTTAATCCGGATGATCCAAGTCTGGATGTGTACAAAGAGTATATTAATTGCAGCAGGCCTCTGCCAGAATGGGAGGAAGAGACACCGCAGGAAATCAAAGATGAGTTGAGGGAAGAGCCAAAGCCCGGCTGGGTGTATTGGTTCTTTTCTTTTGTCCATAATTTGGGATTACCAAAAGAAAAGCTACAACAGATTATCCAGAACACGCCGAAAGGTACAAAGATCTGGAAAAACAAAATAGAAGGCCTCCGCGGAAAGGCTACAGGACTGATCTTTCCAAACTTCGACCGGAAAAAGCACGTGGTTAGTGCTGCATGGGTACGGCAGCAGGTGAAGGAAGGGAAGATAAAGTTCCGAAAGTTTACCGCTGGCCTTGATACGTCTTATTCGGCAAAATCCCCAGATACAATCGCCATGATGTTTCAAGGGATTACGGAGGACAGGAAGCTGATTACCTTGGCTGAAAAAGTGTATAGCAATGCGGAACTGGATCAGCCGCTTGCTCCATCTGACACAACGGTAAAATTCAGAGAATTTTTGGAACAATGCCGGAAGGATTGGGGATTTGCGAAAGATGTGTTTATTGATTCAGCAGACCAGGCGACAATCACGGAGCTACGGAAATATAAGCGGTTACACGGATGCCTGTATAGCTTTTTTGACAGCTACAAAAAAGTTGAGATACTGGATCGTATTAAACTGCAGTTAGGCTGGATCCAGCAAGGGTGTTATCTGGTGGTGGACACCTGCACAGAGCATTTGGCAGAGCTGGACAGATATTCATGGGACGAAGAAAAGGATATTCCGGAAGACCGAAATGACCATACAATAAATTCCGGTCAGTATGCATGGATTCCATACCGGCAGATGATTGGGTTTGAGGAGGCGACATAGAAATGAGGTGGCTGGATAAAGTGAGCGAAAATATTAAACGTGGAATTAGAAGCTGGCTGAATGTTCAAGCGGCTACGCCCTTAAATATTATGATCAATGAGACACTGGACTATGAGGCCAATGCAATCAAAAACCGTATATGGTATCGTGGCGACAGCGAGGAACTACAGCAGCTTTACAGTCAGATCAATACCGGAGTTGACCGGTATAAGTTCTGGGCCAGCATAAGCAGCCCAGGACAGGAGATACGGAAGATCCATACTGGTTTGCCTGCGCTGATCGTGGACACGCTGGCCGGAATCACGCTTTCTAATCTCGACATCCAGATCGAGAAGAGCAAGGCAGATCAGGATTTATGGAAAGAAATTGAAAAGAAAAATAAGTTTCGAAAGAAGCTGGAGAAAGCGGTCAAGGAAACATTGTACATAGGAGATGGCGCATTCAAGATATCTTTTGATTCTGACCTGAGTCCATATCCAATCATTGAGTTTTATCCGGGCGACCGGATTGAACTGGTATCAAAGCGAGGCTGGATCACGGAAGTGGTATTTAAAACAGCATATCAACATGAAAACAGACAATATGTCCTCTATGAGCATTATGGGAGGGGATATATCACGTATGAACTGTATCGTGGAGAGCAAATGATTGATCTGCATGCCATCCCGCAGACTGCGAACCTGGTAGATGTAGCGTTCGGTACGCAAAAACCAGAGGAACAATATATGTTAGCTGTACCAGTTCAATTTTATGAGTCGGGACGATGGGATGAGCGCGGACAAAGTGTATTTGACAAAAAAATAGACAGCTTCGACGCGTTTGACGAAACATGGAGCCAGTGGATGGATGCACTGCGGGTCGGAAAGGCGAAAGAATACATCCCGGAATGCCTGATCCCCAGGCATCCGGATACAGGGGAGATTCTGAAGCCAAACCATTTTGACAACCGCTATATTGCGACAGATTCAGATATGGGTGAACACGCTCAGAATAAGATTGACGTAGAGCAGCCAATAATTCCACATGAAAGTTATCTGGCATCATATGTGACTGCTCTCGACCTCTGCTTGCAGGGGTTAATCTCCCCGTCTACGCTTGGAATTGATATGAAAAAGCTGGATAATGCAGAGGCCACCAGAGAAAAGGAAAAAGCCACACTGTACACAAGGGATGCAATCATTAATGCGCTGCAGGTGGATATCCCACTTCTGGTTGAAACAGCCATCAAGGCATACAATGAATTTTACGGAAAGCCCGTGAAGCCGGTAGAAGTGACGGCGGAGTTTGGGGATTATGCGAATCCATCCTTTGAGAGCCAGGTCGAGACTATCAGTAAAGCACGGACGGGACAGATCATGTCCGTAGATGCCGCGGTGGACGCACTTTACGGAGATGACAAGGACGATGCATGGAAGGAAAAAGAAATTGCCCGTCTGAAAGCAGAACAGGGCATACAGGAAATGGATGAACCGGGCGTTAATCTGGAGGCAGGTGGTTTCAGAGTTGGAAAACAGGAAGGCGGTGAGGCGAATGCAGGTCAAAGTGGCAAGCAGGCTGTACAAAATGAGCCGGAGGGAATACCAAGGGCTGCTGAAGGTGGCAAGTGAGCAAGTCCCATTCGGCATTTATGCGATAGAGAAGGAAAACTATGCGGAGCTACGGTGCGATAAGTGCAGCAGTATGTCGCAGCTCAAAAACATAAAACGTCAGTTTAAGGCAAAGGGATTCAAGGTGATGGCAAATGGCATCTGATTATGATATCCATGCTGCTTTTTCTGCAATAGAGGACGAGCTGATTGCTTCCATGATCCGGAATATGCGTCGGCATAAGCAGGAAGAGGTTGATGAAAACCGGCAATGGTCTATGTGGCAGGCAGAACAACTGAAAGCACTGGAAAAGTACCGGGTACAGAATCAGAAAAAATATGCTCCGGAATTTGCCAAAATCAATTCGAAAATTGATGCACTGATCCGTGCCGCCCGGGACGATGGTGAAATGGAGCAGGAAATTGCGATCCTCGAAGCAATCAAAAAGGGATTTTCAGCAAAGCGGATATCAAAAGGAGCATCAGCTGAGTTTTTCCGTCTGAACGAGCGAAAATTGGAAGCACTTATAAAGGCCACAACGGATGATATGGAAAAGGCGGAGACAGCTATCCTGCGCCGGGTAAACGATCAGTACCGCAAGGTGATCTTTAACGCTCAAGTATATGCCAATACCGAGGCAGGCACGTATGAGAAAGCCGTTGATATGGCAACAAGGGATATGCTGGCAGCAGGCCTGACATGTGTGCAGTATGCGAATGGCGCTATGCATACACTGGCTGATTATGCAGATATGGCATTGCGGACAGCCAGCAAACGGGCGTATCTGCAAGGGGAAGGGCTGAAACGGCAGGAATGGAATATAACAACTGTTATAGTGAATAAGCGCGGAAACCCATGCCCGAAATGTCTCCCATTCTGCGGAAAAGTGCTGATTGATGATGTGTGGAGTGGCGGCAGCAGCGATGGCAAGTCATCGGTAACTGGCTTGAAGTATCCGCTGATGAGCAAGGCGATTGAGGCGGGGCTTTATCATCCAAGATGCCGCGATGTCCACACCACATACTTTGAGGGTATAAGTACGCCACCAGATGATAAGTATACCCGGGACGAGCTGGACGGAATCACTGAAAATTACCGGAGAGAGCAGCAGGAGCAATATGCAAAGCGGCAGCAGGAGAAATTCGGACGGCTGGCAAAGTATTCTCTGGATCCTGAGAATCAGGAGATGTATGCACGGAAAGAAAAAGAGTGGAAAGCGGTTGCCAGAGAAAAGAGTTCCGCAGCAGCGCAGACTGCCGAAGACGTACAGAAGAAAGCGAAACCTGTTGCAAAAGGCGCCGGTTCTGGTATAATAAAGAAAAACGAAGATACGATAAAGATGAATTTGCAGTTCTTTGCTGAAAGCGATATAAAGAATCAGGAATCTGGTTCTTTGAAACGTGCAATACGGAAGTACCAGAAGAGGATAGAAGAACATGAAGATAAAATTGCACATCCCGAAAAATATATTCAGGGGTGGTCGGAAATGGATGTTCGCAGACAAGAGGGACTGAAAAAGCACTGGAGCAAAGAAAATCGTAATTTCAATCAGTCTATTCAGGACAGGATTGACGAACTAAAAGCAAGGGGTGATTATGATGACTGATGCATTAACGAGAGAAGGAATCAAATATATTGTGGGGCGTCTACTGGAAAACGCAAACGATGCTGTTAAAGAGAGCGATGAAAACAAAAATGATGAATTTTGTCAGGGGAAGCGTCTTGCGTATTATGAGATGTTGGACATACTGAAAACGGAGTTGGATGTCAGGGATCAGGACTTGAAAGAGTTTGGACTTGATATTGATCTTGAAAATCAAATAGCATAATAACGACACCACCAGTCAGAAATGGCCGGTGGTATTTTTATACTCATTTTTAGAGGAGGTGATTCGCTATCTCTCTTTGAGGCACAAGGTAAAGTGCCTTATTTTATGCTCCAAACACGATACGAGCCTAAAAGGTGCGTGACCGGTGACACCGATGCAAACGGATACTACAGAGCGACACTCTTAAAATGGATGGAGGAACAAGATGTATAAGAAATTCAGATGTAAATTACCGATGAGATTACAGTTTTTTGCTGCAGGAGACACAGGAAGCAGCGGAACGCCTGCAGGTGGCACAGTGTCAGCCAGCACAGGAGGTAATCCTCCGGCAGGAACAAGCGGACAGCAGCAGAACCAGCAGCAGACACAGCCCACGATCGACTATGCAAAAATCCAGCAGATGCTTGACGGTACGCTTGCCGCAAAGGAAGACACCGCCCTGAAAGCCTATTTCAAGCAGCAGGGGCTTTCCCAGCAGGAGGCGGAGCAGGCAATGGCTACATTTAAGCAGCAGAAAGCAGCAAATACGCCGGACATTACTACTCTTCAGACACAGGCGGCAGAGGCACAGAAGGCAGCTATCCAGGCAAACACGGAAAAGGAAGCAATGTTCCTTGCAGGTGAACTGGGAGTAGACCTGAAAACGATGCCTTACGTCCTGAAGCTGGCAGACTTGACCGGTGTAGCGGATGAGAAAGGAACTATTAACAAAGAAACGCTGAAAAACGCGCTGAACAAGGTGCTGGAGGAGCTCCCGCAACTGAAACCTGCAGACACACAGGGACAGCAGGGCGGATTCAGGCAGATTGGATCCGGCGGCCAGGGGAGTACGCCGAACGTGGACGACCAGCTTGCAGCAATTTTTGGCAATAAGAAGTAAAGGAGAGAAACGACATGGCAGTATATGATTATGCAGAACAGTTTACGCGCCAGTTGGCGCAGATGTGGGCGAGGGAACTGACCTCATATGAGCTCACACAGTCCAATCAGGGAATTAAATTCCTGAACGCCCAGACAATTAAGATTCCGAGAATGACGGTATCTGGGTACAAAGACCACGACCGAAATGCAATGGGATTTAACACAGGCACCCTTGCGAACGACTGGGAGCCGAAAAAGCTTACTCATGACCGTGACATTGAGATCCCAATTGACCCGATGGATGTCGATGAGACAAATCTGGTTCTCGAAATGGCAAATGTCCAGAGCGTATTTGAGAGGGAGCAGGCGATTCCGGAGAAGGATAGTTACCGCTATTCAAAGCTGTACGCAGAGGCAAAGACCTATGCTGCGCAGGGCGCGGTGATCGACAACACAGTGCTCACAGAGGCGAATATCCTCGACTGGTTCGATGAGCAGATGGCAATCATGGACGATATGGCGGTGCCGCAGGAAGGCAGGATGCTCTATGCTACATCAACTATACAGAAGATTTTGAAACGTGCGGAAGGGATCACACGTACTATGAGCGTAGGGGCAGCAGGTGTGATTGACCGCAGGGTACACGGCTTGGACAATGTTACGATCAAGTCGGTTCCGTCTGCACGCCTGAAGACAGCATACAATTTCACAGATGGATGCGTTCCGGCTGAGAATGCAAAACAGATCAATATGATCTTAGTACATCCGGATTGTGTGATCAGCCGTGATAAGTACGCATACATGAAGGTATTCACGCCCGGTACTGACTCCCGGACTGCTGACAAGTATGTGTACCAGAACCGGTACTATGCAGACACGTTCCTGATCGAAAGGAAAGCCTGCGGCGTTGCCATCAATGCAGAAGCAGAAGCGTAAGGAGGGATACAGGTGAAAGCAGTAAAGGCAAACAAGGAATACACGGTTACGGAGGAGAACAGGGCATCTTATGTTGCTCAGGGATTTGACATTCTGGACGACAAAGGAAAGGTAATCCAGAACGGGAAAGGGAAAACCGTTGACTATGGCGAGTATGAGAAACTGAAAGCAGCGCATGAGAAGCTGATGGAAGCGCATGAGAAGCTCCGGGCGGATTATGAGGCGCTCTCGGCAGAAAATGAAAAGCTGAAAGCAGAAAACCGCAGCATTGAAAGACCCGATACGGAAGGAAAAGGGAAAGCATCGAAGAAAGCCGGTGAGTAAAATGCCATATGAACCGTATGCGAATGAATCGTACTATTTCGGGACTTTCCAGGGCAAAATACTTTCCGATGAAGCTGACAAATATTTAAAACAGGCATCAAGGCACATTGACTCCCTGACCTACAACCGGATTGTGGGCCGGGGATTTTCAAACCTGACAGAATTTCAGCAGGATATCATCCGGGAGGTGTGCTGCAAGCAGGCAGAATTTGAATACCAGAACAAAGAGGTATTTGACATGATCCTGCAGGGCTACAGCATCAACGGCGTTTCGATGCAGTTTGGCGAGGCATGGAACGTGACTACGCAGAAAGGGATCCCTATGCGGAAAGACGTATATGAGCAGCTTTGCCAGACCGGCTTGTGCTGCAGATTGATGAGGTGATCGTATGACATACCCATGTTTGGTGTTGGAGCAGTTCTGCACGACACCGATACAGATAGAATTTGACCGGGAAGGGATAAACGATTACGGAGATCCGCTGGAGGCAATAACCTATAACGGTAAATGCAATTACCAGGATAAGGCAAAAACTGTCCTAACCGCGGAGAAAAAGCTGATACAGATCACCGGATCCGCTCTTTTCCCAGGCGATATCTGTCCGGAGCTTCCGGTGATATCCGGGGGCGAGGCGATAGTCTTCGGGGTAAAGCGCCGGATCCTGCAGGGCAGCAAAGCCAGGAATCCGGATCAGACGGTGAACTTTACAGAGGTATTACTGATATGATGAAAGTGAATTCGACTGTAAAATTGAATTTCCCAAAGATCCGGCAGCTTGCCCGTGCGCAGGTGCAGGCGCTTGAGATGACTGCGGAAGCATTACACACAGAGGTAGTGCAAGCGCAGGTGATCCCCAGAGATACAGGCAACCTGCAGAACGAAAGCACATTTGTAGACTATTCGGAGTCTGCCAATGGAAAAGTCACGATTGTATCCAGTACGCCCTATGCGCGTCGGCTTTACTACCACCCCGAATACCATTTTTCAAAGGACGAAAACCCAAACGCAAAAGGGAAATGGTACAATGACTGGCTGGAAGGTGGAAAATACCAGAATTTTGCTGTTGAGGCTTACAAAAAGTTTTACAGGAGGTTAACCGGCGTATGATGTTGTCTGATGTAAGGGATTATGTTGCTTCCCTCGGGATCGCGGAGCATGTTTACTCTGGAAAACTGGATGCAAAGCAGGACAAATCATTTGGAGTGTACAACAGTAAGCATAGCCATTTGTACGAAACTGCGATTGGCGGTCAGGAATTAAAGTCCTACGGAACAAAATACGTGACTTTGCTTATCCATTGGAGCAAATCGCAGAGGGAAACGGAAAAAGCCGCAAGCGAACTGTTTAATGCTTTGCAGGAGACCAGAGAAGCGAACATAAACAAAGAAACGATTAAATTTATACAGTTGCTTGTGAATGAACCTGTAGATGTTGGCACGGATGATGCCGGGATCTATGAGATGGTCATTGAAGCAGCTATTATCTATGCAAAGAAAGGAATCTGTCTCTTATACACATCTGACGCTGCCGACGACTTAATAGGTGTA
>CAMTFT010000054.1 GCA_947071365.1 uncultured bacterium
TCGGAGATGTGTATAAGAGACAGGGAATATTGTACGGCCAGATCAGAAGATTACTTTTACGGGAGTCAAAAATTTTATTTATTATCTGAAAAATCCCGAATTTTATGAAGTGTGTCTGCAGACAGTGGGAATGATTGGCGTGGCATTGCTGATATGTCTCGTTCTTGGATACTTGATCGCCCTGATGCTGGATTGTGATATTCCTGGGAAGACGCTGTCCAGAACATTGATTTTGAGCCCGTTTTTTATCATGTCAACGACTACCGGAGTCCTCTGGAAAACGACCATATTGAATACGAATTACGGGTGGATCGGAAAACTGGCGGAGATATTCGGAATGAAAGCAGTGGATCTGGTCAGTTATTATCCGAGACAGCTATTGGTGTTTCTGTTTGTCTGGCAGTGGATGCCGTTCTTTGTACTTGTGCTGCTGGGAGGACTTCAGGGAATTCCGGAAGAAGTACTGGAACGTGCTAATCTGGATGGCTGCAATTGGTTTGAGATGGTATTTAAAATCAAGCTTCCAATGATTTTTAACCATATGCAGGTTGCGCTGATGCTGGGATTGATCTTTCTTGTGAAGGAGTTTGGACTGATCCTGACCACAACGAATGGCGGACCGGGACAGAAATCCTATACATTGACATTTTATATCTACAAGGCGTTGTTCAGTGGTTCAAATGTTGGGCGTGCGGCATCTCTGTCTGTGATTACCGTTGTAGTGATCCTTACAGTAATTAATCTGATACAGAGGGCAATCAAAAAACGTCGTGCAATCTATCAGTAAAGGAGGAATAGTGTGACGAAAATAGTGATTTTGCAGGATTCAAGGAGCAAAAGGGCTGCTGCAAAAAAAGAAATTCGGCGCTGGATTCTTGGAATCGCCGTGTTAGCTTTTGCCCTGCTTTACTTTTTCCCTATTTTATATATGATTCTGAGTGGTTTTAAGACAGAAGCTGAAGCAGCGGTACCGTCACTTTTCTTCCATCCTACTTTGGTGACCTGGAAGAAAGTACTTTCAGACGCAGCTATGATCAACTATCTGAGAAATACGATTTATCATGTGGTGCTGGGAACAGGTATATGTCTGCTTCTTGGAATTCCTGCCACATATGCGCTTGTATTTGCGAAATTTAAAAAAGAGGGCAGGGCGGAAAGTATGTATGACTGGTTTGTTACTACGATTTTGCTGCCTCCGGTAGCCGTTCTGATTCCATTATACATGATATTCAAACAGTTTAATCTGAGCCCTGTAAGGGGCGCGCTTCTGTTTTTGTATATTGGTTTTCATCTGCCGCTTTGTATCTGGCTTCTGCATTCGTTTTTCAAAGACGTTCCGGAAGAGGTTGTAGAGGCAGCGCGGATTGATGGCTGTACAAGCAGGCAGTTGATCGTGCGGGTGGTTATTCCATTGACAAAGACGGGAATCATGACAGCAGGGCTTTTGGTGGCAGTATTTATCTGGAATGAATTTTTCCTCGGCTATAACCTGACTACGAATGCGACGGCAACGCTTCCGGTCTATATGGCAAGGTTTGGCCAGCAGCAGGGGCAGTTCATTGCACAGTTGTCGGCATCGGCATCTATTTCCTGCATTCCGCCGATGATATTTGGATGGATATCTCAGAAGTCTCTGATCAAGGGAATGACAGCAGGAGCAGTAAAGGGCTGATGAAGGTATGATTTTTAGAGAAAAAGGAGGACATATTTTATGAAGCTTGCAGAGAAGTTTTGTTTAAAAGGAAAAAAGCAGTTGTAACGGGCGGCGCGCAGGGAATCGGATTTAATTATGCGATGGCAGTGGCGAGTGCCGGTGCAGACGTGGCAATTGCGGATCTGAATGGTGCGAAGGCAAAGGAAACGGCTGCGTATATCGCAAAAGAATATGGAGTTCAGACAATGGCGATCCAGGTGGATGTTACCGTACCTGAACAGGTGGAAAAAATGTGTACTGAAATGGTAAGTGAAATGGGGCGGATCGACATTGCCTTTTGTAATGCGGGAATCTCCATTAACGTTCCGGCAGAAGAAATGACGTATGAGCAGTGGAGAAAGGTAATAGATATCAATCTGACCGGAGTATTTCTGACGGCAACTGCCACGGGCAGGTATATGATCCGTCAGGGAGGCGGCTCTATTATCAATACGGCCTCTATGTCGGGACACATTGTAAATATTCCGCAGCCGCAGGTTGGCTATAACGCTTCAAAGGCAGGTGTGATTATGCTGACTAAGTCTCTGGCTGTAGAATGGGCGAATAAGAATGTCCGGGTCAACAGTATCAGCCCTGGATATATTATGACAGATTTGATTAAAGGCCATGAGCTGATTCCGAGATGGACAGAATTATCTCCATATAAGCGCATGGGAAATCCAGAAGAGCTTCAGGGAGTGGCCTTGTATCTTGCAAGCGACGCCAGCTCATTTACAACAGGATCTGATTTTGTAGTGGATGGAGCTTATACCTGCGTATAGCGTGGGAAGGAGGATTACAGAATGGCAAATATTACGCTGAAAAACATTTGCAAGATGTATCCTAATGGAGTCAGCGCAGTTGATCATTTTAACCTTGAGGTTCAGGACAGAGAATTCATTATTTTTGTAGGGCCTTCAGGATGCGGTAAATCCACAACGCTGCGAATGATAGCAGGGTTGGAAGATATTACGGCAGGAGAGCTTATCATTGATGGAAAAATAATGAATGAGGTGCCGGCAAAGGATCGTGATATTGCGATGGTGTTCCAAAGCTACGCACTGTATCCGCATATGACGGTATACGACAATATCGCGTTTGGCCTGCGGAAAAGAAAGCTTTCAAAGGGTGAACTGGAACGCAGGGTTACAGAAACAGCGAAGCTGCTGGATCTGGAAAGTCAGCTTAAGAAAAAACCGCGGGAGCTTTCCGGTGGCCAGAAGCAGAGAGTTGCTATGGGTACGGCAATTGTCAGAGAACCGAAGGTATTTCTGATGGATGAGCCTTTGTCGAATCTGGATGCCAAGCTGCGGGTAGAGATGCGTGTGAAAATTGCACAGCTTCATGAGCGGCTGGGAGCGACAATTATCTATGTGACCCACGATCAGACAGAAGCTATGACATTGGGGACAAGGATCGTAGTGATGAAGGATGGGGTGATCCAGCAGGTGGATTCACCGAAGAATCTCTATGATCATCCGGCTAATTTATTTGTTGCCGGATTTATTGGTTCTCCACAGATGAACTTTATGGAAGCAGTGGTGTGCGAGGAAGGAACAGAGGTTTTTCTGGAAGCAGGAGGAAAGAAATTCTTGCTCCCGGGGGATAAGAAAAGCAGAATACAGGGAAAAGGATACCACGGTAAAAAAATCATTGTGGGAATCAGGGCAGAGAATATCACAGATCTGCAGATTTGTACGGACATTTTTGAAAAATGGACGATCGACGTACCTGTTCAGGCATATGAACTGTTAGGTGCGGAAGCGTTGCTGTATTTTGAGTATGCAGGAAGCCGTATGATAGCCAGTGTGAATTCCGGGACAAAGCTTCGTGGAGGCGACATGGCGCATTTGGTATTTGATATGGAGAAAATACACTTTTTTGATCGAGAAACGGAACTGGCAATCGAGTAACAATAGCGAAAAAGTATTTCATAAAGGAGAAATGAGGAATGAAGGTAGTATATTTGACAGAACCTGGGAAAATGGAGATTGCGGATGAACCGAAGCCTTTGGTAACTCCGGGAAACGCTTTGGTAAAGATTGAATATAACGGAATCTGTGGTTCGGACGTTCATTTTTTTAAGGATGGCAGAGTAGGCGACTGTGTACTGCACGATAAATTTGTATTGGGTCATGAAGTGTCAGGAACAGTAGTTGAGATTGGAGAGGGCGTAACGAATCTGCAGGTGGGCGACAGAGTGGCATTAGAGCCAGGATATGCCTGTGGAAAATGTGAATTCTGTAAGACCGGCCGGTACAACCTGTGTCCGGAAATGAAATTTTTTGCAGCTCCTCCGGTTGCCGGAGCATTGAAAGAGTACGTTTCACATCCGGCTGATATGTGTTTCAAGCTTCCGGATAACGTGTCAACGATGGAAGGGGCGCTGGTAGAACCGCTGGCTGTAGGACTTCACGCGACAAGCCTGGGAGGCGTATCACTGGGCCAGTCGGTTGTAATTCTCGGTGCAGGGTGCATTGGACTGGTAACACTTCTCTCTGCAAAGGCAAGGGGGGCCGCAAAAGTAATCGTGGCGGATCTGCATGAAAAGCGTCTGGAATTTGCAAGGCAGATGGGAGCGGATGAGACGATAAATGCAAAAGAAGAAGATGTACTGGAACGTGTGCACGAGCTTTTGGGAGACGGACCGGATGTGGTATTTGAAACGGCAGGTTCACCGGTGACGATTGCACAGACTCCATGGGTTGCCAGAAAAGGCGGAACGATCGTGCTGGTAGGAATGTCTGCGGAGAGTGAGATACGATACAATTTCTTCCAGGCTATGGAAAAAGAAGTGACAATTAAATGTGTATTCCGTTATCGCAACCTGTATCCAGTGGCAATTGCAGCGATTTCCAGTGGCAGTATCAACGTGAAGCAGATCGTGACACATGAATTTACTCTGGATGAGTCTGAACGTGCGTTCAGAACAGTTGTGGAGGATGCGCAGAACGTAGTGAAAGGAATTATAAAAATGTAGAAAAGGGTGGCGGCATGAAGTACAGGGAGAAAACAGGATTTGGTAAATGTCCACCGGAACCGGAAAATGATTTGTTTCAATACGATATTCTCTGCGTGGGTGCATGTGTGCAGGATATTTTGATAGAAGGAATTGAACCCAGCGATTTTTGCAATCCAGTGACGGTTCTGGACAGGGTGATTTTCACATCAGGAGGCGATGCCACAAACGAGGCTGTGATCCTGAGCAGGCTCGGGAATCGGACGGCATTGGTGGCCAAAGTGGACAGGGGTACTGCCGGTGATGCGATTTATCTTGATCTGCAGAGAGAAGGGGTCGATACTTCCCAGATCGTCAGAGATGGAAACAGCAGGTCTACGACGTCCTTTGTCATGATCAATTCACAGGGCAATCATAACTTTTTCCTTTCCAAAGGTGAAAATGAAGGAATCGCTTTGGAGGAAATTGATCTGCTGGCTTTGCGTCATGCAAGGGCAATCAGTATAGGAAGTATGTATACTTCCTATAAGCTTGACAAGGGCGGAACAGTAGAGCTTATGAAAATTGCAAAAAGGGCAGGGTTGATTACTTTTGCAGATGTGGATCACGATGTGGAAAAGCTTGGCCCGGATGCAATGAATCAGGTTTATCCATATATAGATTATCTGCTTCCCAGCATTGATGAGGCAAGCTATATTACCGGGGAAAAGGATGAAAAAAGGGCGGCGGAAAAAATTCTGAGCCTGGGCGCAAAGACTGTAGTGATTAAATTGGGAGATAAAGGCTGCTATGTGAAGAACAGGGAGGAAGAGTTCTATGTAGCCCCATTTCTGGTTGAGGCAAAGGATACGACCGGATGCGGAGATAATTTTGTGGCAGGTTTTATTCACTGTGTTTTGAAAGGAAGATCATTGCAGGAAAGTGCCAGATTTGCCTGCGCAGCGGGAGCAATTAATTCTCTGGAGATTGGTGGACATATGGCAGTGAAGAGTGAGCGGCAGATTGAAGAATTTCTGAAAACGGCGGCTGTATGTGAAATATCACGTGGCTGAGACACACTTATAAAGAGAGTCAGGATGTACAGGCTAAAGTATGTTTAGAGGATGAAAGGTATAGACAGAAAGGAGTGCAGCATAATGGAAAAATATATGCGTGGAATTGCTGCAATGGGAAATGGAAGGGTCGAACTGGTAACGGATGTTCCAGTGCCGGAAATTGGACCGTATGAAGCATTGATCAAGGTGAAATCCTGTGGGTTCTGTAATGGGACAGATTTTCATATTATTCGCGGAGAAATGCCGATCGAGGTTGACAGTTTTCCGACGCTGATCGGTCATGAAGCAGTTGGAGATATCGTGGAGCTGGGAAGTAAGGTACGGAATTATAAGGTAGGGGATCGTATCCTGAATCCGATGGTTCGTATCATGCCGGGAACACGGTATGGAAATACCTGGGGCGGAATGTGTGATTATGCCTATGTACAGGACAGGCAGGCCATGATAGACGATGGTGTGGAGGAATCACAGCTTCTTG
This sequence comes from uncultured bacterium, assembly GCA_947071365.1. Classification (GTDB taxonomy): domain Bacteria; phylum Bacillota; class Clostridia; order Lachnospirales; family Lachnospiraceae; genus Choladousia. The sequence goes on from CAMTFT010000054.1 coordinate 6,186, forward strand.
CGCGTCAGTTGGAATGTGTAAAGATACCCTCCGATTTTGATGCAATTGATGGCGGAAATCTGGTTACGCTGAATGAATGCTTCAGTGCTGCAAAGAATTTCCATGTAGAAAATCAGAATGTACTGGTATATGGAGCTGGCCCTATGGGGCTGGCAACGATGACCTACATGCGCTATCTGGGCGCAAAAAGCATCACTGTTATTGATGGCGTGGAGGATCGACTGGAACTGGCACGAACATTGGCGAAAGCAGATGAGACGATTGATTTTACGAAGGTAGATAAAAAAGAAGTGCTTGCGGGACGGTCATTTGACCGGGTAATTGATATTGTGGGCCTGACCTCTATTTTGCTGGAAGGCTCCCAGCTTCTTCGCCCATATGGAATCGTGGGCTCTATGGGTGTATTGAAAAATACGGATTCTGTCGTCAATGTATCAAAGCTGAAGAATAATACACTGCTTCAGATGCTGAATTTCCCATACGGTCAGTTCGACATCACGATGGAAAATATTGAACTGATGAGAAAAGGTGTAATCAACCCGAAGGATTTCTACAGTCACGTACGCGGTTTGGAGGATATTCAGGAGGTTGTGCAGCTTGTGGCGGATAAAAAGGCGATCAAGGTGATCATGGATCTGGAAAGATAGTAAAAAATATGGAAATCCGGGAATTTATAAGTTCTGTGCAGAATAAAATTCCCGGATTTTTTCGGCGTTCCCAGTTAAAAATTTTCGCGAAAATCTGTTGACACACCCCGACGTGTGTACTATAATATTCCAAGTGTGAGCAGTTTATATTGTATAACTGCGCCCTGAAATAACAAGTATAAATGTTCAGCCAAAGCCCCGGCGGGACATTTTACCATAAGGAATCGTGCGGCAGGGCCGCTGTCGGTTACGGACAGACCGGCATGAGATTCCATTACTGGGAGGACGGAAATAAGCCTCTGCCAGCCCGGAGCAAGTTCATTATATCAAGGAGGAAAACCAATGAAAAGTTATATGGCTAGCCCAGCAACGATTGAGAGAAAATGGTATGTAGTTGATGCTACAGATATGACACTTGGCCGTCTGGCTTCAGAAGTGGCAAAGGTATTAAGAGGAAAGAATAAGCCGATCTTTACACCTCATATTGATACAGGTGATTATGTAATCGTAGTAAACGCAGAGAAGATTCAGGTAACAGGCAAGAAGCTTGACCAGAAGGTTTACTACCATCATTCAGAGTACGTAGGTGGTATGAAAGAGACTACACTGCGTGAGATGCTGGCAAAGAAACCGGAGAGAGTGATTGAGCTCGCTGTAAAGGGTATGCTTCCGAAGGGACCGCTCGGCAGAGAAATGTACAAGAAGCTTTTTGTATATGCAGGTCCGGATCACAAGCAGCAGGCACAGAAGCCGGAAGTGCTGACATTCTAAGAAGGAGGTAAGGAACATTGGCTAAGGAAAGATATTACGGAACAGGAAGAAGAAAAAAATCAATCGCAAGAGTATATCTGATGCCGGGTACTGGCAAGATTACTATCAATAAAAGAGACATCGACGATTACTTCGGTCTTGAGACTCTGAAGGTTATCGTTCGTCAGCCGCTGGCAGCTACAGAGACCGGTGACAAGTTCGACGTTCTCGTAAACGTACACGGTGGTGGTACAACAGGTCAGGCTGGTGCGATCCGTCACGGTATTGCAAGAGCACTGCTTCAGGTGGACAACGACTATAGACCGGCACTGAAGTCTGCTGGTTATCTGACTCGTGATCCGAGAATGAAAGAGCGTAAGAAATACGGTCTCAAAGCAGCTCGTAGAGCTCCGCAGTTCTCAAAGAGATAACAAATTTCAAAAGAGCAACAGACCCCGAAAACTTTGTGCTTTCGGGGTTTCTCTTATATTCTGAAAATCTGTGAGCTATCTCAAAAACACACAAATTTTCCTCGGTAAGTAATAAGGAATACACAAATACAAATATGTTTTTCTTGTGTCATGCACACGACAATGTTATAATGCTAAAAACAGGGAAAGACGTACAAGAAACAAGAGGCAGAGGTCGCTCCGCCTCTTTTGCTATATTCGCTTGATTGTGTCCAGTAACTGTCTCTTATACACATCTGACGCTGCCGACGACTTAATAGGTGTA